>NZ_JAVJNP010000007.1:0-56750 GCF_040217205.1 Coleofasciculus sp. A1-SPW-01
TGTTCATTTATCGGTGGGGAGGGCGGGTTTTGTTGTTCATTTATTGGTGAGGCATTCAATGTTAATCCCTAAACCCGCCCCTACAAATGATTGATGACGAATAAATTTATATCATGTCCTGATGATTTTCTAGAATTACAAACCTATAAAAATCAAGGTTTCAATCATTTTTATTAATAATATTTTACCCGAAATAATATAACCTATTGTAGGGGCGACCCGCTGCCTAAATCAACAATACCCATCCTCTCAATTTTATCGGGTCGCCCTTTACCAAATTAGGTTGGGTTGTCCTATCCTGAATCCGGACATATTTCGTTGTTCATTTATCGGTGGGGAGGGCGGGTTTTGTTGTTCATTTATTGGTGACACTTTCAATTTAATCCCTAAACCCGCCCCTACAAATGATCGATGGCGAATAAATTCATATCAGGGTCTGATGCTTGCCTAGAATCACAAACCTATAAAAATAAAGGTTTCAATCATTTTTATTAAGAATATTTTACCCGAAATAATATAACCTATTGTAGGGGCGACCCGCTGCATAAATCAACAACACCCGTCCTCTCAATTTTATCGGGTCGCCCTTTACCAAATTAGGTTGGGTTGTCCTATCCTGAA
The DNA here is from genome assembly GCF_040217205.1 of Coleofasciculus sp. A1-SPW-01. Classification (NCBI taxonomy): domain Bacteria; kingdom Bacillati; phylum Cyanobacteriota; class Cyanophyceae; order Coleofasciculales; family Coleofasciculaceae; genus Coleofasciculus; species Coleofasciculus sp. A1-SPW-01. The sequence goes on from NZ_JAVJNP010000007.1 coordinate 622, forward strand.
CCCGGACAGGTTTCGTTGTTCATTTATCGGTAGGGAGGGCGGGTTTTGTTGTTCATTGATTGGTGACGCATTCAATTTAATCCCTAAACCCGCCCCTACAAATGATTGATGACGAATAAATTTATATCATGTTCTGATAATTTTCTAGAATTACAAGCCTATAAAAATAAAGGTTAAAATCATTTTTATTAATAATATTTTACCCAAAATAATATAATCTATTGTAGGGGCGAATTGCTGCCTAAATCAACAACACCCATCCTCTCAATTTTATCGGGTCGCCCTTTACCAAATTAGGTTGAGTTGTCCTATCCTGAACCCGGACAGGTTTTATTGTTCATTTATCGGTGGGGAGGGCGGGTTTTGTTGTGCATTGATTGGTGAGGCATTCAATTTAATCCCTAAACCCGCCCCTACAAATGATTGATGACGAATAAATCGATATCATGTTCTGATGATTTTCTAGAATTACAAGGCTATAAAAATAAAGGTTTCAATCATTTTTAGCAAAAATATTTTACCCGAAATAATATAACCTATTGTAGGGGCGACCCGCTGCATAAATCAACAACACCCATCCTCTCAATTTTATCGGGTCGCCCTTTACCAAATTAGGTTGGGTTGTCCTATCCTGAACCCGGACAGGTTTCGTTGTTCATTTATCGGTGGGGAGGGCGGGTTTTGTTGTGCATTTATTGGTGAGGCATTCAATGTTAATCCCTAAACCCGCCCCTACAAATGATTGATGACGAATAAATCGATATCATGTTCTGATGATTTTCTAGAATTACAAGGCTATAAAAATAAAGGTTTCAATCATTTTTAGCAAGAATATTTTACCCGAAATAATATAACCTATTGTAGGGGCGACCCGCTGCATAAATCAACAACACCCATCCTCTCAATTTTATCGGGTCGCCCTTTACCAAATTAGGTTGGGTTGTCCTATCCTGAACCCGGACAGGTTTTGTTGTTCATTTATCGGTAGGGAGGGCGGGTTTTGTTGTTCATTGATTGATGAGGCATTCAATGTTAATCCCTAAACCCGCCCCTACAAATGATTGATGGCGAATAAATCGATATCATGTTCTGATGATTTTCTAGAATTACAAGGCTATAAAAATAAAGGTTTCAATCATTTTTATTAATAATATTTTATCAGAAATAATATAACCTATTGTAGGGGTGACCCGCTGCATAAATCAACAACCCCCATCCTATCAATTTTATCGGGTCGCCCTTTGTTTAAACCCAATTCAAGTTAATCGAACAGGTGCAAGGAAATAAACCTATTCCAATGTTTGTAGTCGTCGCTTTAGCGACGCATCCGTTTAAGGATTTTGTGTGAACTGCTTTAACGTCTTCTGGGCGAACTCCCGCAGCTTCTCATCAGTATCATTTTCTTCTCTATCGCGCAATAAGGTTAGGGTTTTTGGATGGTCAGGATACAACTTGATAATTCTCTCAAGTGCAATTTGCCGAGGGTTTTGTCCCCGGTCTTTCTCACGTTGAAAGGGGTCATTAATAGCGCAATTGTACAGTAACTCAAATAACCACGGCTCATCCTTCCATCCCCTAGCTAATTCCTCTATCGCCGCACCTCGAACTAACCAATTATCATCAGATTGAATCAGTTGTTTGAGCAGGGGTAAAGTATCCGGGTCTTGTTTCCATCCTCTGGCTAATTCCTCCACTGCTGTACTTCGGACTAACCAATTATCATCAGATTGAATCAGTTGTTTAAGCAGGGGTAAAGTATCCGGGTCTTCTTTCCATCCTCTGGCTAATTCCTGTATCGCCGAACCTCGGACATACCCATCATCATCAGATTGAATCAGTTGTTTGAGCAGGGGTAAAGTATCTGGGTCTTCTTTCCATCCTCTGGCTAATTCCTGTATCGCCGCACGTCGGACTAACCAATTATCATCAGATTGAATCAGTTGTTTGAGCAGGGGTAAAGTATCTGGGTCTTCTTTCCATCCTTTGGCTAATTCCTGTATCGCCGCACGTCGGACATTCCCATTATCATCAGATTGAATCAGTTGTTTGAGCAGGGGTAAAGTATCTGGGTCTTGTTTCCATCCTTTCACTAATTCCTCTACCGCCACACCTCGGACACCCCCATCATCATCAGATTGAATCAGTTGTTTGAGCAGGGGTAAAGTATCCAGGTGTTCTTTCCAAGTTGTGGCAATTGCAGTAATTGCTTGGGTACGAATTTCTTTAACTAGGTTTAGATACTCAAAATCTCTAGTAGAGTAAAGCAGATTGATAATATAACCATACTCAGTTAATTCTTTCAATCGCTCAAGCAATTGATTATCCGTCTCCAATATCCCCTGTCGATTCTTCACCTCCTCCAAACACTGCGCCGCCAAGAAAACATTCATAAACTTCTCATCTTCCCCCTCCTGATTCATCAAATACTCAATAATCTCCCCCGCAAACCTTGACTCCTCAATCATCCCCACAATCAAGCGCAAAACCTCATGCCAAGACTCATCCCGCCAATGCTTGCCAAAAACCTCTGTTTTCAACCCCTCCAGTGATAACCGCTGCGTCTCCTTAAACTGCCAAATAAACTCCCACGCACAAAAATATTCCAAAAACGTCCGATGCACAAACCCATAATAATCCGCCCCCAAATAACAGAGAATAAAATTACGTTCGCGTAATTGACGAATTAGTACCCGCGCCACTAACCGCGCCTGATTCACATCTATCGTTCTCAAATACTCGGTTAAAATCTGTTCTAAATCTTCCCTCCGAATCAAATTCCCCGCCAATCCCTGATCCGTAGCTTGCATAAAATACGCCACCCGGCGCAACATCGCCTGCTTATCTTTATAATCAATCGTTTTCGGGTCAAGGCGGTTATCCTCAATTAACGCCCGTTCCACATCCCATTGATGCAGTAAAACTCGTGACGCTTGATGATACAATTCCGGTCTATCTCTCGGTAACTCCTGATGCCGATTTAAAATTGCCATCATTGTCAGCAATAGCGGATTTCCGGCTAATTCCTGAATCGCTTTTGACCTGTCAATTGCCCGTTGTAATCGGTCTCGCTTCCAAGCTTTATCCACCTCATCAGTAAAGGTTAATTCATGCCAACGGTAGATAAAATCCTGAATCTGGTTCTCATCCAACTCTTGCAACAGGAAATGGTGAAACTCCCCATCCCGTAATCGCTGCGGCTTATAGCCAATCACGCGAGAGGTAACAATCACCTGCACATCTGGATACTCATTAGTGAAGCGATGAATATCGGTAATCACATCCTCCCGTTTCCCCGGATCAAATACCTCATCCAACCCATCAAACAGCATCAACACCTTCCCCGCCTTTAACTGTTCCTGGAGTTGATGCTGATTCAGATGACAAATCGCCCCACTACTTTGATGCAAAAACTCTAAGAAATTCTGGCATTGTCCTAAATCCCGATTTCGCATATAGGTGCGTAATTCAATTAAGATGGGAATCGCTAGGGAAATCGCATTCTGTAGCGGCGACTGGGCATACATTAATGCCAAATACTGTAATAACGTAGACTTCCCCGAACCCGGATCACCTAACATCACCAGATAGGGATAATTTCGTTTATCATTAATAACATCCAAAACCGACTGTATCGGCGCTTCTGAATACACCCGTTGATAACGCTCGAATTCCCCGAACTGAAACTCTGAATCTAATTGATCTGTTTCCCGCAATCGCCGCTGATGTTCCTTGGGCAATTCATACACTTGCGGCAAAACTTCATGGACTTTTCGCACGTTTTGTGCTATAAATATTCGCCATAACTTCAAGGCATTATAGGCACAGCCCGTCGTATCCAAACTATCTAATCGCAGATTCCCATACGCTTCCCGTAACCCCTCCTGATAGCGGCGCAAATCGAACTCTGGTATAATCCCCGCAGACTCCTGAGTATAGCGTGCGATCGCCTCCAACTTCTGCGAATCCAAAATCTCGCGCAATTCAGGCGATTCCCGGATTAACGCCTTGACTTTTCTGAGATACCGCTTCCCCACCTGTTCCCAATCAAAGTCTTCAGGGAGCGATCGCAGGTTAAGCTGATACCATAGATTCCCCAACCCCTGCGTATCCAAACTCGAACACTCATCCTGAAACCCACTCCCCAAAATCCCCTTCACCGAGGAATTGTGGATAAACTTGGTTAACGCCGGAGAATACTCTTCCACCTCCACTTCCGACACCTCAGCATCTTCCAACTCCTGCTGTACCAACACCAGAAACTCTTTCAACGCTTTCCCGACAACCGTGTTTAGCGTATTGTCCTCAAAACGCCCGGAAAAATCCCGAATACAATCCTTAAGAAAATCTTTCGTGTAATCTTCCAGCGTTCCCTTCGCCAGAGGCATCAACACATCCCGAAACACAAAGCCAGTAACGGAATAGACACCCCAAGCCGCGAACCAATCCAGCATGACAATAGCATTCGTCTCTATTTTGTATCGAGTATAACTGTAGAATCACAGTTTTGATTTATTACCGTCTGCCCTCTGCCCTCGATCCTCCTGTTTTCACTGTATGTTTAATATTACACTTGTAAGACAGTAACGCCACAGTTTATCCTTTAAGGATAAAAAAATCAGCATAAATTGATTCGCTTTCTTATGCAGCGATTTTATTCAGGAAAGTCAGAACTTTCACTGAAGGGAACCTTCGGATTATTCAAAAAATTCAGAAAGTTCAGTTTTATGCTAGCGTGGTCATCAGAGGTATGAATTGGAATGCCAGATGGCAGATGCAGAGGTCATAAGACTGATCGAATTAGCCGAGTATTGGATTGCCCAGAAGACAGGAAACGTACTTAACGACGCCCAAAAGACTATCCTGAGTCAAGCCTTAGCAGGCAAAAAACTCAAAACCATTCAAGTCATGGGCTATAGCCAAAATACTGTCCAGCGCGATTTAGCGCCGAAGTTATGGAAACAGTTGTCTGAAGTCACCGGAAAACGAGTCACGATTAAAACGTTACGTTTAATCCTCGCAGGATTGCCAGACGCAGATACCGAGAACTCCGAGACTCTGACTCCTCCACCACCTCCCCCAGTCAGTAAAACCACCTTCCCCTCTCCCATTTGGGAACTACCCGGAGGGCAACTTGATTTAGCCTCACCCTGCTATGTCGAACGTCCAGCCGATGAATCTCGCGCCTATGAAGAAATTAGTAAGCCGGGAAGTTTGATTCGGATCAAAGCGCCGCGACAAATGGGCAAAACATCCCTAATGGTACGATTACTGTATCACGCCGAACGACAAGGATGTCAGTCTGTCGCCTTAAACTTTGAGTTAGCTGAACGGGAAGTCTTTGCGGATTTAAATCAATTCCTGCAATGGTTTTGTGCTACAGTTACCGATGACTTACACCTACCGATTCAGTTAGAAAACCGTTGGAGTAAGTTTTTGGGCAGTAAAAAAAACTGTACCAATTATTTTGAAAAATATCTATTACCTACCCTGAGAAGTCCCCTAGCATTAGGACTCGATGCCGTTGACCGCATCTTTCATTACGAACAGGTCGCCGATGACTTTTTTGGCTTACTTCGGGCTTGGCATGAAAAGGCAAAACAACATGAAATTTGGAAAAATTTTCGCCTAATTATTGTCCATGGCACAGAAGTTTATATTCCCCTAAGTAACGACCAATCCCCCTTTAATGTCGGATTACCGATTGAATTATCCGAATTTGACGCCCATCAGGTGGAAGACTTAGCCCTGCGCTATGGATTAGACTTCACCTGGAATGATGTCAAACAACTGATGGCAATGGTTGGTGGACATCCCCATTTAATCCGATTAGCCTTGTATAAAATTGCCCGTCAGGATATTACCTTAAACCGACTCCTAGAAGACGCCCCCACCGAAACCGGAATCTATGCGGATCATTTGCGCTTACATCGCTGGAATTTAGAGAAACATCCCGACTTAGCCGACGCCCTCACCCAAATCCTGGAAGCCGATCGCCCGGTGCAGCTAAAAGGTGCGATCGCGTTTAAACTCAATAGTATGGGATTAGTCTATCTGGTAGGAAATCAGGTGAGTATTCGTAATGATTTATACCGCCAGTATTTTCGCGATCGCCTAACTCCAGAGAAGCCTCAAAGCCAAGACACCAAAGAACACCGAGGCAGAATTATTCCCCATTCTCTAGGAGATAATGTCCTAGCCGCTATTGTCTTTACCGATATCAAAGACTCCACCCAAAAGCAGCATGAAAACCAACAACCCACCCTAGCCGCCATTCATCGTGATCTCAAACTAATGACCAAATTATGCCACCAATTTGAAGGAGAAGTTCTCAAATCCATGGGCGATGGATTACTCATGTACTTTGTCTCCGCCGTCAAAGCCGTTGACTGTTCCCAAACCATTCAAAAAACCCTCTCACTCGCCGCCAGAGGATTGCCAAATGAGGCGGTATTACAGCATCGAATTGGCATTCACTTAGCTGATGTTTTTTTCAATGGAACCGATGTACAAGGAGATGGCGTCAATATTGCCGCCCGTTTACAATCTCAGGCAAAACCCGGTGGAATTTGTATTTCCTGGATAGTGTATGAAGCGGTCAAAAATCACTTACAATTACACATCAACCATAGTGAACATCGCCTCTTAAGAGGAATTGACGAACCCATGTTATTATATCAAATCAGCGTTGACGGATAGAATAGTTTGGCGGAATTTAGGGGCGGGTTTCACAACTATCCTTTCTGACCCCACCCCGATGTAACTAAACCTGCCCCGACTCAATTGTGAATAATTGGTAACATAAGACGAATGACATAAGACGAATGACATAAGACGAATGACCAACGGTAAAAAATATGTCTAAATGGAAACTGGTAACCGAATTTACATTTGATAGCGCCCATTACATCAGAGACTACGATGGACCCTGTGGTCGGATGCATGGACATACCTATACAGTACGATTAGAAGCAACATCCTCAACCCTTCACGCCTCGGAACACTGTCCCCATCCCGTTATGGTGGCTGATTTCAAAAGCCTACGCTGGGCAAAAAAAGATGTCACCAAAGGCGGGTTAGATCACGGCATTTTGAATGACATATTACCGGATAATTACGAAACCACCGCTGAAATGATTGCCCAATACATTTATGACGAAACAAAAAAGCGTATTCCTGAAGGCGTACAACTCAAAGTTGCTGTCTCAGAAACACCGAATAGCTGGGTAGAATATGAGGAATGATCCGTATAAATAGTAAGGCTACATATCGGCAATTACATAGTTATTTAGACTCCCTATCAAATTTAATTAACTTAAAAATAGTGATATAAACAATGCAAACCCCTAGCTCAACACCACTCAGGCTGTTTCACATCCAGACCTCCACTCTGATTCAGATACCAGAGAAGTTGACGAGAATTCGTATCGGAAAACCGAATCCTAATTGGTCGCCTGATATTGATATTTCAAATTTGCCCAACTCTGAGATTGCATCCTCCTCTCATGCTGAAATTCAGATTCAGGGAAATGCTTACTTTATCGAAGACTTGGGAAGCATGAATGGAACGTTTCTCAATCATTCACCCCTGACGCCATTCACACCCTACCAGCTTCATTTGGGAGACAGAATAGACCTGGGCAAAGACGAGCTGTTGACGTTTTTGTTTCAAAAAGCAAAGCGAACATCTGTGGCAGTTAGCCGTTCTCGATTTAGAAATGACAGACAAACATCAGCGCCGAACCCTACGGTGTCGATGTCTGCTCACCAATCCACGAGTCAATCCAACCAGCAAAAGACATCTGGCTTCAATATTCTAGAATTAATTTTTAGCAACCTGAAGTCTATTTTTAACAGTCTTATATCCTTTTTTAGACGAGTAATCAGGGGGCGAATTAGCAGGGGTACTAGGGTTGGAGTCTTGTTAATTACCCTGTTTGCGATCAGTTGGTTCGTTGCTCTGCTATTGCAGGATCTGACCCCTAACGTTCACCTCACTCTGGGCAATCCTAGTAATGCGACTTCCAACCCGAATAATCCTAACAACTACCTGATGGAAAAGCCGCAGTATGCGCTGTCCTATAACAACAGCCAAGGGATTTCCAATTGGGTAAGCTGGCAGTTAAATCAGAGCTGGTTAGGCAGTGTTGAGCGAAGCAACGACTTTCGCCCTGACACCGCGCTGCTGTCCGGATGGTATCAGGTGCGACCAAATGACTACATAGGCAGTGGCTATGACCGGGGACATATAATACCCTCTGGCGATCGCACTCACACTCCAGACGATAACAGTGCTACATTCTTAATGACAAACATCATGCCTCAAGCTCCACAGAATAATCGGGAGGTATGGCGGGAACTGGAAGAGTATTCACGAGAGTTGGTCTATCAGGGTAAGGAACTCTACATCATTGCCGGGGGTGTAGGCTCAAAGGGAACACTTCAGGGTAAGATAACAGTGCCACAGCAGACCTGGAAAGTGATTGCGGTGCTAGATCGTCCAGGTCAAGGCGTTCGTGGAATAACCAGCAACACTCGGCTGATTGCGGTGATGATACCCAATTCGGATAAAGTTGCTGGAATGAACTGGCGAGACTATCGGGTATCGGTTGACAGGGTGGAAGCAGTAACGGGCTATGATTTTCTATCAAATGTCCCTAATTCGATCCAGGATGAGATTGAGAGCCGACTCGACAACGGGTAAGCTACGTCTCTACTACTTTGGTTGAAAGACCTGCCACCGTCCCCTCTGCTGTTTTACCTGCGATGTAGATATCAATTGTGGTACTCCCTAAACGGTAAACCTGAATATCGGTGAGACAATCTGAGAGCGTTTGTTCCAAGGCTTGGTATTGCTTCACCTGTGCCTTTTCCGCTTCATTGTGCCAATCCTCCTCTGTGGTAGCTGGGGCGAAAAACTGATCAAGGGTCTGGACTTCAATGGGTGTATCCGGTGGATAGCCAGCACGTTTTAACACCAGCGCTGAGGTGAGAATGTCTGTATTGTCCCAGGTGAAAATCTCAAATGGGTAATTGGCTTCGCTTATCCAGAGTAAACCCTCTGAACTCTTCTTTAGCTGGTCAATTCCGTTCATATTTCTAGAGGAATTACACTGGCGGTAAAATACCCCGCCGCTTTAACGTTGCTTCGATTTGCCGTAACAGTTCAAAATCATGATCGGGCAAGGGATAATTATCTGGATTCCCGCCATTTTTACTCCCCTTTAAATCCGGTTCTAGGAACCCAAACGCTTGGCGAAACTGTTCCGGATTTGCCGCAATTGCCCCCTCCAAATGACAGGGAATAATCCGTTCAAACTCCCAACTGGCGACCTTTTCTACCCAGTTCAGCGTTTCTTTCGGTGCGCGATTCAAAATCAAGGTTTGCAGAATTGGCGCAACAAAGGGACGTCCATTTCCCCGCAAAGCGTCAAAGGATTTTTGCCAACCGGGTTTCCATTTGAAGGGAAATAAACCAAAATAGGCTTGCTTTGACCAATCCGGTGCCTTTCTCGCCTCCCGTAACGCCTGCGTAAAGGGTATCGTATCCAAGGTGCTGGGGCGAAAGAAAAATGCAAACAGACAGATACGTTGCCATCCCTTGCGGCGAGTCATCTTATTATCGATAACGATATCCAAGGCATGATCTCTGGCATGGAATAATAACGGATAGGGATCAAGTTGCGCGATCGCAGGCGGATCTTCGGGTACACTAACCACAGTATCCGTCACCAGAAGCGTGCGCGATCGCTTGTGCCAAAATCCCACTTCAGCAAAGGGTCCCAATCCCAAATTCACTGGACCCAATACAGCATAATCAAATTCATCAGCAAAAGGCGTTTGGCGACTATCGGCGGGTAAAACATGAGTCCGTTTCCTGGGAAACCCCAGCCAACTCAGGGGCAAATTCACCGGATAACTCCACTGGTGCGGCGTCACAAACACCTGGGCGTTGGGAAACTTGCGGGCAAAAGGACCGACAAACACTTTATGTTCAATCCCCGAAACTGTGGGCAGGATGATATAGTTTACCTCACCATGTTCTGCCACCAATTCCTGAACTAATCGGATACATTCCGGGGTAGGTGCAACAGGCGCATAAACCAACAGCCCTCCAGCATCCAGCTTAATCACCGTCATCCGAATCGGGACAACCACATAGAGAATCCCCTGAATCTGGTCAAACGTCCAAATCCTATCCTTCACCACTTCCACACGGATAGTGCGTCGTTTGCCATAAGGATACAGGGGTACAGGAAACCAAAGCGACCATGACCAGTCTTGAGAGTGGATGCTCGGATGACCCTGGTGTTCCTGCATCTGCGGTTCATTCCTCCTGTATTTTCTGAAGACTCAACCTGTTGGGCGGGAAATTTCCCCTATTATTCTACAACCGGAAGCGCCCCCACCAAAACGCTGTACGTCACGACAGCAAAAAAGTTTTATCGTAATTTCCCGTCTGATGCGGTATCGGGAAAGGCGCAAGCCTTGCGCCCCTACGGTTTCTTTTCCGTAATTCTAATCTATCAATTTAGGTGTGCCACGCCACTACTGGGGTGACACACCTAAAATAGGGTTTTGTTTGTAGTAAGCACGAAGAGTGCTATAACGCTTAGCTGAAGAGGGCTGAAGCCCTCACTACGAACCAATTCTAATCCATCACTTAAGGTGTGCCACGCCACTACTCTTCCGAATCCGGGTCAATACCCATGGCTCTTAATCGTTCCGCCAATCTTGCCGATTTTTGCTCGGCTTGTTCGGCGCGTTGGTATTCTTGTTCAGCACGTTGGCGTTCTTGTTCGGCACGCTGTTGTTCTTGTTCGGCACGCTGTTGTTCTTGTTCAGCGCGTTGGTGTTCTTGTTCGGCGCGTTGGTGTTCTTGTTCAGCACGTTGACGTTCTAATTGGGCGCGTTCTTCACCAATTAACAAAAGATTGCCTTCACTATCCCACCAACGCAGCCAATATTGAGTTTGATTTTGATAAGTCCCGTGCCAAAGTCCCAGTTCTACTCCTAAGGGCGTAATCGGATAGTGACCCCGTTCATTCGGTTGGAGTTTTTGATAAGAAAAATTCAGCCAATTATAAACCTCCAGTTTTCTAGTTTTGACCTCAAAAATACCATAGTAGGGAATGCGAATAATCCGTTCATACACCCAGAATTTACCGGGTTTAGTGGTTTCTCCTTCAGCGGAAACCGATAAGGGTGTAGCATCTCGTTCCTCGTCTCCATTGCCACTGGCAAATTCTAAGGCAATCATTGGTGCCATCAATTCCCGCCAGAGAACATAAGAACGGCGGATTTCACCATTCAGTAATGGGGGAACATTGGGAACATAGAACCAATCGGGAGCTTCTGCACCTTTTTCTGGGGGTTCGGTTTCGCGCCAGTAGATACCGCAGTCTTGCCCAATAGCGTAATCACCATCAGGATGGAGTTGCTGCAAAACTAGACCAATGGAATCGGTCAAAATTAGGCTTTGAGGATGTTCTTGGAAATTTTTCACAAAGGTGCCATCAGATTCAGGTAGTTGAGTATGGTCAGGAAAGGCAGGGGGTAAATCAATTTTAGTTTGAGTCATGTCTTAATCACAGGTAACAGAGAATCTACTCAATTTCAGGGTTGGTCTAGCACTTATATTTGAATAGTGTGACACAATGTTTGGGCTTAATCATAGTAGTCAGGTAAGCAAGGGTTATCAATCATCATAAAAGACACCTTGTAGGGGCGACCCGCCGCACCAAATTAACACCGCCCACCGATTAATTTTATCGGGTCGCCCTGCATCAGATATCGGTAATTATTTCAGTTTAGACTAAACGCAAGACTGTTAAAGGGCGACCCGAGTCTATTAAGTGGATTGGTGTTGTTAATTGATATAAGCGAATCGCCCCTACACAATCACTCTTAGGTTCTTATCTGTTAGGTGACAGATACTTTTGGTCTTCATGTCTTATGTCAGGGTAAAGTTTAAATAACTTTGTATGGCTGATAAGTGTAGTATTTCGGGCGTGAATCTAGCCGGATATGCAACCAATACACCCCTAACCCGGAGGTGCTTACCCAGGTAGGACGCGGATTCAGCCGTTGTTCTAACGCTGACCCCACATTTTGCCACAGGGCGTGCTGCTGATGTTCGGGTGCGTCACGCATAAACGCCGCCAGATGGCAGTATGGAGACATAGAGGTTTGCGGACAAGGGACAACCAGCAGTGCATCCTTTCCCAGATTGGGAAATGTCACAATTGACTTGTTTTCTCCGGCGGCGGAAAAATGGCGAGCAAAATCACTGGGATCAGCTTGTACATTTGCCAGGGATGGACTATTGACGAGAACAAACTCGAATACCTGGTTTACTGTCGCGTCGGTGATAGGCGGAGTTTCCCAGAAAAAGGCGGAAAATGGAGCATCGGCGAGTAGGGAAATGAAGAATGCCCGAAAATCCGGGTTATGCTGCCATAGCTGGATGATTTCTGAGTAGAGAATTGGGTTATTATTAGACAGCAGAGAAATCTTCTGAATCCGACCCGCGTTGAGTGATTCGATGGATGATTGCCACATTGAGAGATTCGGTATTTTGCTTGATGATTAGATAAGTCGCTTACTTACTCAGTATAACTGTTTGATTTGATTTAAAAGAAGTTAAATTAATGGATGAGTTTTGGATTTTGATCCATGAAGGTAAACGTGCAAGTTGATATAATTTTTTAACGCAGAGGGACGCAGAGGTTGGCGCAGAGGGACGCAGAGGGATTGGAAGTATGGGAAAAAAGATTTTATAGAATTACAAATGACGAATGACGAAGGACAAATGACTAATGACTAATGTTAAACAGCGGGTTCAAGAACTGCGAAACCTTTTGCAACAAGCGAGTTATGCTTATTATGTCCGCGATAATCCCATGATGGAGGATGCTGTCTATGACCAACTCTATCGGGAACTGCAAGATTTAGAAAGCCAGTATCCGGAGTTAGTGACGCCGGATAGTCCGACGCAGCGCGTGGGCGAGAAACCTGCATCAGAATTTTCCTCGGTTCGCCATAATATCCCCCTTTATAGTTTAGAGAATGCGTTTAATTTAGAGGAGTTAGCGAAGTGGCAAGAACGATGGCAACGTTATGCACCAGATGTCAAGAATGTAGAATATGTCTGTGAACTGAAGATCGATGGTTCCGCGATCGCACTCACGTACAAAGACGGTGTATTAGTGCGGGGAGTTACACGGGGCGATGGTGTCACGGGGGAAGATATTACCCAGAATATTCGCACGATTCGCTCGATTCCTTTACGGTTAAGTACGGAAACACCGCCGCCAATTGTAGAAGTGCGAGGCGAGGCATTTTTGCCCTTGGATGTGTTTGAAGGGATTAATCGGGAACGAGAAGCCGCTGGGGAAGCGTTATTCGCCAATCCTCGGAATGCGGCGGCGGGTACGTTGCGACAATTAGATCCAAAAATTGTCGATCGCAGACAGTTGGATTTCTTTGCCTATACCTTACATCTTCCCGGATCAGAGGAACAGGAAACCGTACCAACTCTCAAGTCTCAATGGGAGGCGTTGGAATTCCTGCGGGATTTGGGATTCCGGGTGAATCCAAATCGGAAACGTTGCGCGTCTCTGGCAGAGGTGGAGGAGTATTATCAATATTGGGATAGTCAACGGCGTGATTTACCCTACATGACGGATGGGGTGGTGGTGAAGCTGAATTCGTTTTCTCTACAAGCACAATTAGGCTTTACCCAAAAGTTTCCCCGGTGGGCGATCGCACTCAAGTATCCCGCCGAAGAATCTCCCACACTGGTGCAAAATGTTACAGTTCAGGTGGGACGAACGGGTGCCTTAACCCCAGTCGCCGAACTCAAACCCGTACAGCTAGCCGGGACAACGGTTTCACGGGCGACGTTACATAACCGCGATCGCATCGAGGAATTAAATCTTCATCTCGGTGATACCGTGATCGTTCGCAAAGCTGGGGAAATTATCCCTGAAGTCGTGCGCGTACTTCCAGAATTGCGTCCACCGGAGGCTAAACCCGTACAAATGCCTACTGATTGTCCGGTGTGCCATCAACCCGTCGTGCGTCCCCCAGGGGAGGCAGTAACGCGCTGTATTAATGCCTCTTGTCCCGCCATTGTCAAAGGTTCTCTCAACCATTGGGCAAGTCGTGGTGCATTGGATATCAACGGGTTAGGAGAAAAGCTGGTGAATCAGCTAGTCGATTCGGGTTTAGTCCATTCCGTTGCTGATCTTTATCAACTTACTTTAGATCAATTAACTAATTTAGAACGGATGGGTGAAAAATCCGCTCAGAAATTAATTAATCAGATTGAACAATCCAATACTCAACCCTGGTCACGAGTTCTCTATGGTTTAGGGATTCGCTATGTGGGTACTGTGAATGCTCAAATTTTAGCGCAACAGTTTCCTAGTGTAGACCAATTAGCCGCAGCCCGTGTTACTGATATTGAAAGCGTGTATGGAATTGGATCAGAAATTGCCCAATCGGTTAATGATTGGTTTCGAGTTCCCAGTAATCAGACTTTAATTAATCGACTGCGAGAAGCAAATTTGCAACTGGCTGGTGAACCAAAAGTAGCGTCTGCGGAGGCAAAATCTCAACCGTTGCAGGGAAAAACCTTTGTGATTACCGGAACGTTACCCACACTGAAACGAGATGAAGCCAAAAAATTAATTCAAAACGCTGGCGGAAAAGTAACCAGTTCTGTCAGTTCTAAAACCGACTATTTACTGATTGGTGAAGATGCCGGATCTAAATTAGAAAAAGCCCAAGAATTAGGGATTAATCAGATCAGTGAATCTGACCTTTTACAATGGTTAAATGAATAGGTAATAAGTTAATTGTAGGGGCGGGTTTAGGGACAATTGTAGGGGCGGGTTTAGGGAATCTGTAGGGGCGGGTTTAGGGAATCTGTAGGGGCGGGTTTAGGGAATCTGTAGGGGCGGGTTTAGGGAATCTGTAGGGGCGGGTTTAGGGAATCAATTCAGCTAGTCACCGATAACGGAACAACAAAACCCGCCCTCCCCATCGATAAAGGACGAATGACGAATTGATAAACTTTAGCTTAAGTCTTGGAGCGCTTGCTCCCAATCCCAAACACCTATCCCTTCACCTTGAAAGCGCGATAGATGTTTAACGTTTGTTGTCACAATTACCACTTCATCAAAATTGTCTAACTGAAAGATTGCTTGGGCGACAAGGATGACATCGCCATCTAAGCTATCATTACTTGCAGTAGGCTGCCCTTGGTTTCTTACCCACGCCCATAATTCTGAGGCTTTTCGCATTGTCAAAGAAGTCAGGGGGATAAAGCAGGGAGGTTGGCTGATCTGATTGAGACGATCAATACTCTTTCGTTTTCCAGATCTTAATAATTCGCGTCTAAGTTCATAGTCGGCTATTTCTGGAACCCGTAAAGCTGTTTCCTGATTTTGTAAAGATTGCAACCAATTGATAACATTTGGTTTTATCCTCGGATGTACAACCTGACTCAATGGATGAGTATCTAACAATACAGCTCTAGTCATCTGAGTTTTACAAGGATAACCGATTATGATTCAGACCCGCCTCAATTTGAGGATAGGTTTCTTCGTCATATCCCGACTCATCAGCCATCCAGCCATTGACCAGTTCGATGACATCCTTTAGGGAATCATCTTCTGTTTTTGGGGATGAAGATTGGTGAATAGAACCTAGGCTATCATTAAATAGGCTCTGATTAAAAATTAGAGCTTGTGGAGTGGTTCTTTTATAAGTTTTTACCGAAACATCCCGACAAGCCGCTAATATGATAATGTCTTCACTGATATCTTTACTTTTAAACAAATACTTTGATTCAATCAAGGCATCGATTTTTGTCCTAGCCTCTAACAACTGCTCTAGAGAAAGGGCATCCAGCCGTTGAATAATTTCGTCAAGAGGTTTGGTTTCTGTCATAACGATTAAAAGCAACTCGACTCTCTCTATCCTAACGGGGACTGAGTTTCAGCGCTGAATCCACACAACCTCTTACCCTCCTGCCTCCTGCCTCCTGCCTTCTACCGTAATAACCGAACCGCACCAGAATTAGCACTCACGTAGCAAGAGTGCTAAATTTGCTAATGGAGTAACGAGCAAGTATTGGGAACCCTATGGCAAAAATCGTTTCGTTTAACGAAGAATCACGGCGAGCCTTAGAACGGGGAGTCAATGCTCTGGCAGATGCAGTCCGGATTACCCTTGGACCCAAAGGGCGGAATGTGCTGCTAGAGAAGTCCTTTGGCGCTCCCCAGATTGTTAATGATGGTATCACCGTCGCCCAAGATATTGAACTAGAAGACCCCTTAGAGAATACGGGGGCGCGACTGATTCGAGAAGTCGCATCCAAGACTAAAGAAATTGCTGGAGATGGTACTACAACCGCTACCGTTCTGGCACAGGAGATGATTCGACAAGGACTCAAAAACGTTGCGGCTGGTGCTAATCCAGTGGCGGTACGTCGAGGGATTGAGAAAACCATAAATCATCTGGTTAAAGAAATTGAGTCAATGGCTCAACCCGTCGTTGGCGATGCGATCGCACAAGTCGCCACTGTCTCCGCCGGAAACGACGAGGAAGTCGGGCAAATGATTGCCCAGGCGATGGACAAGGTAACCAAGGATGGCGTAATTACCGTAGAAGAGTCAAAATCGCTTTCCACCGAACTGGAAGTTGTGGAAGGGATGCAAATTGACCGGGGTTACCTCTCCCCCTACTTTGTCAGCGATCAGGAACGGATGACCGTGGAATTTGAAGATTCCTATATCCTGATTACTGATAAAAAAATTAATAACATCCAAGAATTAGTTTCCATCCTGGAAAAAGTTGCCCGTGCCAGCAAACCCCTACTGATTATTGCTGAAGATGTAGAAGGGGAAGCCTTAGCCACCTTGGTGGTAAACAAAGCACGGGGAGTTCTCAACGTCGCCGCCGTCAAAGCGCCAGGATTTGGCGATCGCCGCAAGCAGATGCTGCAAGATATTGCGGTTCTGACTGGGGGTCAGCTAATTTCCGAAGAAATCGGTCTCAGCTTAGATAGTGCTTCTACTGAGATGATGGGAACGGCACGGAAAATCACAATTGACAAAGACTCAACCACGATTGTCGCCAGTGGTGAAACCAAGCCAGAAGTGGAGAAGCGCATTGCCCAAATCCGCAAACAGCTTGAGGAAACCGATTCTGACTACGATAAAGAGAAACTGCAAGAGCGGATTGCTAAACTTGCTGGTGGTGTAGCGGTAATTAAAGTCGGTGCAGCCACAGAAACGGAACTCAAAGATCGCAAGCTGCGGATTGAAGATGCCCTGAATGCCACCAAAGCCGCGATCGATGAAGGGATTGTTCCTGGCGGTGCAACCACGCTGATTCGCTTAATTTCCAAAGTTGATGGCATCAAAGCTAACCTGGATGCGGAAGAGCAAATCGGTGCGGATATTGTTGCCAAAACCTTAGAAGCCCCGCTGCGTCAGATGGCGGATAATGCTGGGGTTGAAGGTGCGGTGATTGTCGAGAAAGTACGAGAGAGCCAAGGCAATATCGGTTACAATGCCGCGACAGGTAAGCTGGAAGATTTAATTGCTGCTGGTATTCTCGATCCCGCTAAGGTTGTGCGTTCAGCACTTCAGAATGCCGGTTCCATTGCCGGGATGGTTCTAACCACCGAAGCCCTGGTTGTCGAGAAACCTGAGCCGAAATCCGCTGCGCCTGACATGGGCGGCATGGGCGGCATGGGCGGCATGGGTGGCATGGGCGGCATGGGTGGCATGGGCGGCATGGGCATGATGTAGTCCTCACCTATCTGCTATAGTTCATGACCGAAGCAGCTTGTCTAGTTAGACAGGCTGCTTTTTTGGCTATAAGGCAGAAAGTCATTCGTCCTTCGTCATACTCGCTTCGCAAGTAGAGACGCGCCATGGCGCGTCTCTACATAATAAATGATGTGTCCTAACAGCCATGGCGGTTGCTATACAATGCTGTTTTCTTTTGTCCGACTACTTAATAACTGGCGAATATGAGGATAATTGAGATATAGTCCGAAAGTCAAACCCTTGCAACAGGATGAGGCGTGGGTGATGTTCCCAATCCTTCGACAACTGATTAAACGCCAAATTAGCCGCATTTACGTTTTCCTGGCTGTCTTAACCTTCTGTGTCACAACCCTGACTCACCTCCTGGCTACTCAAGCGACTCTTCCCCCAACCGCACAACCTTCGATTTCGCCGCAAACTCTCGTGCAACAGGGGAAAACCCACTACGACGCCGGACAGTACACAGACGCCATTAATCTGTTACAACAAGCTGCCGATGCTTTCCAATCACAGGGAGATAGATTACGGCAAGCCATGACATTGACCAATTTAGCCTTAGCCTATCAACAATTAGGACAGTGGCAAGATGCCCAGGATACGATTACCACTAGCTTACAACTTCTCGACAATGCCCAAACCCCTGACACCTGGACATTACAAGGGGCGGCGTTTAATGTTCAAGGACAATTGTATTTGGCACAAGGAAATCTAGAAGCCGCCCTAGATAGTTTTACCACGGCGGTCAATAGCTATACTCAAACCGAGGATGAAGTCGGTTTGCTGCACAGTCAAATTAATCAAGCTCAAGCCTTACAATTGGCAGGGATGTATCGCCGCGCCCTGGATAGTTTGCAACAAATTGAACCTCGATTACAACAACAACCCGATTCGGCGCTAAAGGCGATTGGTTTGAGACGGTTAGGAAATGTACTGCGCTTAGTCGGGACAATGGATGATGCCAAAAAACGATTAACCCAAAGTTTACAAGTGGCGCAAGTGATTCAATCTCCCGAACAGATTAGTGCTGCCTTTCTGGGATTAGGAAATACGGCGCGATCGCAAGGACAAATCGAAGCCGCGCTCAATTATTATCAACAAGCCGCTGATCCGGTTTCAGGTGACTCCTCAACTCGGATTCAAGCGCAACTCAATCAACTCAGTCTCATCGTTGCAACACCAAGCCTCTCTGCTGATCCAGCATTTATTCAATCGTTGCAAAATCAAATTAGTCAACTCCCGGCGTCTCGTACTGCAATAGAAGCACGAATTAATTTAGCGGGTTCGCTGATGACACTTCAATCTCAGGATTATGCTAAAACCTCAGATATTGCCCAGTCTTTGGCGGTAGCCGTGGAACAAGCGAAACAGCTTGAAGACAACCGCAGTCAATCTCTCGCTTTGGGACAATTAGGGGCGATTTATGAACAAACTCAACAATGGAAAGAAGCGCAAGCCTTAACCGAACAAGCGTTAGTAATCGCCCAGTCGATTAACGCCCCCGATATTGCCTATAATTGGCAGTGGCAATTAGGACGACTGCTGAAAGCACAGGGAAAACGAGACGGTGCGATCGCGGCGTATAATGCAGCAGTAAATAGCCTAGAATCCTTACGTCGGGATTTGGTGAGTATTAATTCTCAGGTGCAATTCTCGTTTCGCGATCGCGTAGAACCAATTTATCGGGAATTGGTGCGGTTATTATTATCCTCACCCACCGATAATCCGGATCAAAACGATTTAGCCCAAGCCCGCGATGTGATCGAATCGCTGCAACAAGCCGAATTAGTCAATTTCTTCCGGGAAGATTGCTTAAATGCGAACCGGATTGTGATTGACGAAGTGGATCAAAATGCGGCGGTAATTTACCCAATTGTATTAGGCGATCGCTTGGATGTGGTAGTATCCTTACCCGATGCGCCCCTGCGTCATTTCGGGACAAGATTGCAAGGGAAAGACTCCAATCTATTTAGCCAACTGCGAACCGCAATTTCTCCCCTAAGTGTAGAACCCAATCGCGGACAGCTAATTACTATCCCTGAATCCTTGCAAAACATTTTTCGGGCGCAAATTGTGTTGATGGGGGGAAATCCTAGGGCGACATCTGAGGAATACTTACCCCTAGCCCAACAGCTTTATGATTGGTTAATTCGCCCGATTGAGTCAGACTTAGCCGCCAGTGGTACTAAAACCCTCGTTTTTGTCTTGGATAGCCCCCTGCTAAATCTACCCATGGCGGTTCTGCATGATGGGAACCAATTTCTGATTGAAAAGTATGCGATCGCCTATACGCCGGGACTGCAACTTTTAGACCCCAAACCCTTGACAAGAGGTGACATTTCTGCATTCACAGGCGGGCTTTCCGAATCGCGCCAAGGTTTACCTGCCTTACCATTTGTGGAAGCCGAATTGCAGCAAATAAAAGCTCAAGTTTCCGGTCAACTGCTACTGAATCAAGACTTTACCACAACCGCCATTGAACAGGCAATTGATTCCGTACCCTTTCCTGTGGTTCACCTCGCCACCCATGGTCAGTTTAGTTCTAAACTGGAAGATACCTTTATTCTCACCTGGGATAATCGCCTCAACATCAATCAACTTAACACATTATTACAAACCCGAGCCGGAGGCGATCGCCAACCCATTGAATTATTGGTACTCAGTGCTTGCCAAACTGCAACAGGAGATAAACGGGCGGCGTTAGGATTAGCAGGTGTAGCGGTAAGGGCGGGGGCGCGTAGTACCTTGGCGACGTTATGGTTTGTTAATGATGCGGCTACGGCTGATTTAATGATTCGTTTTTATCAAGAATTAACCGACAAAACGTTGACTAAATCCGAAGCCCTGCGCCGCGTTCAAGTTTCTTTATTAAAGGAAAAAAAGTATCAGAATCCGGTATACTGGGCACCGTTTGTATTAGTGGGTAATTGGTTATAGTTGTCATTTGTCATTTGTCATTCGTCATTTGGTTTCCCCCATGAAACAAAAGCGAAGCATCCGCTGGCTTCCCCCATGGAACAAAAAGCGAAGCAACATCTGGTTTCCCCCTTTTTAAGGGGGACGGGAGGGGGATCTAATCGGGAAGAGGGAGATCTTAAAGGTGGGCTAGGGGAGATCAGTCTTATCCAAGCAGTATTGGCGTAACTTCTATGTCTAAAATTGAAGCATCCACTCTTGAAGAAGCCAGAACAAATTGGTGTATCTACGCTCAACGGATAATAGAAAACTATCATCGCGATGCGATTAATTCAAACAATTTCGTCAATACTATCTATACCCGTTTGGACAAGTTTCTGGAAAGTAAGCCAACGGTGGAAAATGGCAAAATCTACACCAGCACGTATTTTCCTTCAGTAAATGAAGTTAACGCTGATTACGAACAGATTTGGTGCAAAATTAATACCGCTCATCGCATTGATGCTGCTATAGGGTTTCGCTCTCTAGGGGAACATCAATCTAACTCAAAAATGAACGAACTGGCGTTAAACTGGGCATACAATTATGTTGATGATCATATCAAAAATGCCTATCAAGCTGCCGATATCACTATAGATTATCGGGAAAGCCAAAAGTTAACCGGATTGGACTGGTCTCGTGCCGAACTTGTTTGGCAAAAGATTAACAATAAATCCTATAGTTTAGAGACTCCTTATTTGAGGACAGGAAACTTATTGTTCGAGGCGTTGAGCTATAAACATTACTGTAAAATTTTATCTCCGAAAGGAGCGGTTGATTTTATCGAAGAAATCAGTAAAATGTAATCAGCAGCAAAAAAATATTTTTCCTAATCAGCCATTGGAGTTAACGATGATTGAACTGAAACCACTGATTTTTCCCGCTTTAGCCACCATTGCCACTCTTTTGGTTTACTTTGTTCTCACGATCAATGTGGGTCGAGCCAGGGCAAAATATAATGTACCTGCACCTCAAATCTCAGGAGATGTCAATTTTGAGCGTGTGTTTCGCGTGCAACAAAATACGTCAGAACAATTGCTCCTATTTTTACCCAGTTTATGGTTATTCTCTCTGTTTGTTAGTCCAATTTGGGGGGCGGGAATTGGTGCAGTTTGGGTGATTGGGCGAATTATTTATGCCTGGGGTTACTATACAGCAGCGGAAAAACGTGGTATTGGTTTTGGAATTAATTCTTTATCTCTTCTCGTCCTGCTAATCGGTGCTTTAGTGGGAATTATTAAATTGTTCATCAATACCCCTTTTGGAGTGTAAGTAAGCTGTTCGGTATTTAAACATTAATTTAAATAATAACGGAATCATCGTAGTGAGCATCTTGCTCACTACTAATACCCAACTTAAATGCATGACAGCTAATCTGGACATACAGCGCTTTTCAGGTAAGCTTTTGTCTTCACTATTGCCTATTGCCTATTGCCTAGCGCGTAGCGCTATGCATCCCCATCAAACAGGGAAATCTATGCCAAATTCCCCAACTTGTCCCTATGAATTTAGCTGGTTTGATTGGTTTTGCCTCTGGTATCCTCCAGGTTGGCTGATTTTGTTCAACCGCCATTGGCAGCATTATCATCATGATCCGGCGGGGTGGAAGTGGCTGGAGTATGGATTATTTCTAATGCCTGGAGGATTTTATTTAGCATTACTAAGCCGGTGGTTGCGTTTGGGTTGCCGTTCACCTCACAGAGAAATCGAAGAATTTTATCCCGATTATCAACAAGTATTCTGCGATGAAATTCTCGACCCAATCATGACCCATTATTTTCGGGCTGAATTACACCTTCAGGATAATTTGCCGCCAAGTCAGTCCTTAATTGTGGCGATGAACCATGGGGGAATGTGTTTTCCCTGGGACTTTTTAGGGTTAGGATATTTATTGAGAAAAACTGAAGGATGGGTGGTGCAACCCTTAGCCAATGTGGTTTTATTTGAACATCCCTGGATGATTTGGTGGTTACCGCCTGCATGGTCAAAAGCGTTAGGGGGAGTACAGGCGCAACGCGATGACTTTGAAGATGCCGTGATGCACAAA
Organism: Coleofasciculus sp. A1-SPW-01; assembly: GCF_040217205.1. Lineage (NCBI taxonomy): Bacteria > Bacillati > Cyanobacteriota > Cyanophyceae > Coleofasciculales > Coleofasciculaceae > Coleofasciculus > Coleofasciculus sp. A1-SPW-01. The sequence continues at coordinate 23,464 of NZ_JAVJNP010000007.1, forward strand.
ACGATTTTGCTCTATGCTCCCGAAGGAGTACGCGGTCCTGGGAAAGGTTGGTCAAAACGCTATCAATTGCAAACCTTTCATCCCAGCTTTATCCAGTTGAGCAATCGCTACCGTATGCCAATTTTACCAGTCGTGTGCCTGGGCAGTGAATTCTTGCATCCATGGGCATGGAATGTTAAAGCATTGGCAAAGCGAGTGAATTTGCCCTTTTTTCCGGTATCGCCATTGATGATTGCCTTTGTTCTGTTCCCATCCATGGGGGTTTGGGCGATGAGAACGCAACTGCGCTATTATCTTCAAGCGTTTGAGCAACCTGAGATAGAGGTCACATCAGGTTCTAATGTGCGATCGCAAGTTTACCAACAAGCGCAACGATTGCGCGATAAACTACAGCATCACATTAATCAGCGGCTGTCCCGTCATTAGATAATAAAAACAGCTACCGCTTAGGAGGGGTCAGAATCACCGTGGAGAGGGGACATAGCCGCCACTGTTAATTTCCACCTCATCCCCTACCCGCAGTGTTCCCAACTGTTCTTGAATCACGTTCTGCCCAAAAAAGATTTTCCCATTCCGCAGCCGATAGTTTGCCAGTGTCGCTAAGGGTTCTTTGCCTCGTATACCCTGAGATTGATCCACCGTGGTAATGGTACATCGAGAACAAGGTTTAACCACGCGAAAGGGAATTGCACCGATGCGAATTTGACGCCAACTGTCTTCGGCATAGGCTTCACAGCCAGAAACGACTAAATTGGGGCGGAATCGATTCATGGGAACAGGTTGTTCTAACCGTTGGTTTAAGTCTTGCAACGAGGCTTCAGAAATGAGTAAAAAGGGAAATCCATCGGCAAAACTGACCGATTCGCTGGGATTAGCATAATTTGGATTAATCGGGCGGATGGAGTCCTCTGGCATATAGACTAACTGACAGGGAATGTCGAGAAATTTGCTAAACCATTGACTGATCTGTTTATCTAATGGAATAGCTTGACAGATATCATTCCAGACTTGCACCGGGAGGCGATAGTCACTGTCATAGTCTAGGGGAATGGATAAGCTGGGCTGGTTGGGTGCTTCTACGACTAACTCGTTCTCCCCCAACCGCACTTGAATCAATGCCATACGGGGAAATTGACGCTGGGTGAGAAACTTACCCTTTGCATCCACGAGCATCCAGCGTCGGTCATAGTGTAAACCGCGATCGCTCACCTGAGCCGTAGAGAGTGCGATCCCACCTGCTGACTTAATCGGGTAGATATAGAGTCCACTCAACTGAATAGAAGTCATAGGTTTATGCCGTCGATTTAACCGTAAAATCTATCCCACAATTTTAGCTGTGTCACGCCATTAGGCTAAGATCAGAGGAACTCCTACTATACGGAATGACTGACATGAAAACCGCAGCGCGTGTTATTCATAGCGACCCTGACATCCTGGGAGGAACCCCTGTTTTTGTTGGAACTCGTGTACCTTTTGAAACGTTGCTCGATTATCTCGAAGCTGGCGATCCACTCGATGAATTCTTAGATCATTTTCCCAGTGTTCGGCGTGAGCAAGCGATCGCAGCTCTTGAATTGGCAAAGGAAATGCTGATAGCTTATGCGAATCCTGCTTGATGAGTGCGCCCCACGACCTTTGAACTCAAGAATTACCAATTGTTTCAGCCTGATTGTGCCGATAGTAACCAGAACTTCTCTTCCGTAGTAGTTAAGATGAAGGGTGGAAACAGTTCCAACCCTGGTAGGGTAATACCGTTGTCGCTAGACCTCAGTCGTTTAGTCTCCCAGTTTAAAACCTGTTAGGACTCTGCCAAGGTTCGCTCTTCCAATCATGTTCGTCGAGTTCCTGCTAGATAATTATGACGACTGTCACTCAATCTCCCTACACCGAAGACCAAATTTCCGCTTGGCTGCGTGGCTTATGTACCGTGGCTTGGGCTGATGGTCACTTTGATCCCGAAGAAAAAGAGATCGTTTCTCAACTGACTCATGAACTCCTAGTGGTGGATAAAGATCCCCAGTCGGTTGAACAAACTATTTCTGCTGAAGAACTGGCTGCGGCGTTAGGTCACAACAAGCATACTGCCGAGAATTTTATCAGAACGGCTGTCATGGTGGCGATGGCAGATGGTATCTACTCGGTGAAGGAAGCAGATGTTCTGCAAGAATTCTGCGAAGCGCTGGGACTGCAAATCGAGGCATTGAATGCCCTGCGGCATACCCTTTACGATGGTGAAGGAACGGATATCTCAGATGTTGTCCACCACGACGCCCAGCAACCAGGAACCTCTCCCCATCCCCATTCGGATATTCTGCATCCTGTACGTAAATGGCTGGACGGGATGGAAGTTCATGACCCACGAGTTGCCCGATTTGTTTGTAATATTATCCCCTCTCAATGTCCGTTTGAACGAGATGTTAACCTATTCGGTCGCAAAGTCGCCCACATTCCGGCAATGTGTAAGATCAATCCCCTCTATGATCAGTTAGTCGGCTTGCGCTTCCGGGCATTATCCTATCTGGCAGATGAACGGGGCGAAGATGTCTCGAAATATTTTTAGTGTAGAGATGTACCATGATTCGTCTGTAGGGGCGGGTTTCACTACTATCATTTCTTCCCTCACCCAGATGTAACTAAACCCGCCCCGACTAGATTAAACGTAAGACGTCTTTGACATAAGACGAATGACAAATAATGCAATTTATTGATCAAGCGGAAATTGAAGTAGAAGCGGGGAAGGGCGGCGACGGGATTGTCGCCTTCCGGCGGGAGAAGTATGTACCTGCGGGAGGACCGGCGGGTGGGAATGGGGGACGTGGGGGAGATGTGATTTTGGTGGCGGCTGAACACCTGCAAACCTTACTGGATTTCAAATATGCCCATCGTTTCCAAGCCGACAATGGGGGACGCGGGGGACCGAATAATCGAACGGGTGCTAATGGGCGCGATCGCACAATTCAAGTTCCCTGCGGTACAGTTATCTATGATGCAGATACCCAGGAAATTATCGGGGATTTAGTCCAACCGGGACAAACCTTTTGCGCGGCTAAGGGAGGTAAGGGAGGATTAGGGAACAAGCATTTTTTGAGCAATCGCAATCGCGCTCCTGATTATGCCTTACCTGGACTCCCTGGAGAGTATCGCCGCTTGCGTTTGGAGTTGAAACTATTGGCAGAAGTGGGCATTATTGGTTTGCCCAATGCGGGTAAGTCTACCCTCATTGCTGCCCTTTCTGCGGCACGCCCCAAAATTGCCGATTATCCGTTTACAACCTTAGTACCCAATTTAGGTGTGGTTCGCAAACCTACAGGTGATGGTACAGTGTTTGCCGATATTCCGGGATTAATTGAAGGGGCGCATCTGGGAACCGGGTTAGGGTATGACTTTCTCCGCCATATCGAACGCACGCGCTTACTACTGCACCTGATTGACGCTACGGCTGATGATCCCATTGGTGATTATCAAACCATTCAAGCCGAGTTACAGGCGTATGGACGAGGTTTGTCAGAACGTCCTCAAATTCTGGCATTAAATAAGATAGATGCTATTGCTTCAGAGGCGGTAGAACTGCTGGCGACTGAACTCAATCACTTAACCCATGTACCCGTGTTCCAAATTTCAGCCGTGACTCAGACAGGGTTAGAGTCGCTATTGCAAACCGTTTGGCAGTCTTTGGATCAGTTAAAAGATGTAGAGGTGAAAACGGTTACCAAGGTTTGATAGTGGGCAGGGTGTGGGGTGTGGGGTGTCGGTGTTTAAATCGCTCCAATTCCTGGAAATAAAGGGAGGAAAGCTGCCTTGTTTTGAAAAGCGTTACACAGACAGATCCCCGACTTCTCCAAGAAGTCGGGGATCTTGCTTAGAGACTGTACCTCATCAACCACCAAATCTGCTGTAATTATCCTGAAAACGAAAATTAAATCCCAGAATTCCGGAATGGGGGGATGAAAGGATGAAGGTAAAATTACACCCTTATCCAAGGTGCTGCTAATTCGTCTCTGTTGAGCAACGTTTATACCTCTTTACATTCCATGATGATATAAATACTCTTTCAAGAAAAGAAAAGCCGACCGTGACATTGATAGCTTTTCTGACAATATTTGGTTGCAAGGCTTCAGACTCTAGCTAAGAGCTAAAGTCCAAGAAGTCTTAGTTAAACATAGTTTTTGGAAAAATAAAAATGGATGCGACCAGCAGACGATTAACGGCTGCGGCACAATGTCCGATCTAACTCCTAATCCAGTTTTAAACTTGCAGCAAAGTTTATCACAACTTTATTTAAGTCATCTTGACTATGTTTTTTCTGCAAATCATGGCTATAACGCTTGTAGTTTTACTTGGCAAGATGCAATGATAAACAATAAGGAAACTTCGAGATTAAAGCTGGATAATCTCTCAGACAATAAAACAGCTTAACTATTGACTTGCCACACATTCAATATTTCTTGATTTTTATAAGGGCTAGGCATCTCCACAACTCAGTTTAATTTTTTGGGGACATACATTTCATCATGACTCATTCAAAGGTCATTGGCAAATTATCACTAACGACAGCTCTGGCTACGTTAATTGCCGTATTAAGCAGTCCAGCCGCCCAAGCAATTGTTATTGATTTTGAAGATAATGCGATTGAACCTAATAATAATGAAGATGTTTTATCCTCGATAACGTCGCAAGATTTTTTATTTGAGCCAACTCTCCCTGGTGAAACGCAGTATGCATTAGCGAATAATGTATTTGAGGCACACAATGACAGCACCTATTTTGTAATCCGGAATTTAGTAGACAACGACACATTGGAGCCGTTCATCAATCCTGTCATCATGTCTCAAGTTAACGAAACTCCATTTTCGTTACTCAGTTTGGACTTGGCAGAATGGGGAGTACCCCAGGATCAAGCCACAAGGGTTGAAGTAACTGGCTTTTTAGCGGGAGGCGGTTCAATCACCAAACTAATCTCCTTTGATGGTGTGACTGATGGGAGTGGACCTCTAGAGGATTTTCAAACCGTAACCTTTAACCAGCAGTGGAGTAACTTGAGTAGCGTTGAGTTTAAAGGGATAGATGCACCTGTTTCTGATGATCCCAGCGAAGAACCTGGTTTTCAGGTTAATAGCTTTGCTATTGACAACATTGAGGTAGGAGAAGCGTTTGAGGAACCCCACACAGAAGTTCCCGAACCTGCTTCAATCCTAGGTATTATTGCTCTGGGAACAGTGGGATTTGGTTCGAGATTGACGAAAAAAATAACTCAGCGTTAACTAATCTGAAATACTGATATAGATTGGCTTCGTAGTGAGGGAACCTCAGCCCTCTTCCGCTAGGTATTAGAGTACTAAAGTACTCACTACAAACAAAGCCCTATTTTAGCTGAGTCATACGACTAGCTGCGTGGATCGATTCCTTGGTAAGCGATGATAAAGTTAATGGCTAAGTAGGGTTGCAGGTTATTGTGGGCGTTGTTCTCACTACTACCGATACTAGAAGAAATACAGTCCATTTCCACGAAATTAGTAGCTCCAGTCGCATAGATGCTACTTCTCGGTTTCGACAAAAGGGCAGATCCACTCGGACTGGTTTCGTTGGAGTCAGCATTCGTCGCTTTTAATTTCATTTGAATTTCTGGTAAGTTCGCTTGAGTTAATTCAACCTGCTCTGATCCACTTTTATCACCCAAGCCATAGGAGTTGCGATCATTATCACTATTTCCTGCCATCGGGTTTATCCCCAGAGGAACGCGACCTCTCAAATCAGGAACACGAAAAGTACCTTGTGTTGGATCACCAGGCTGATTGTACTTTCCTGCCAAGATTGAAGCCAGAATGTCGTTTTCGTCACTTATTATGTCATGTAGTGTACCATCGCAAAGATACCAACCATCGGGGGCAAAATCAAAAGCAACCATGGCAATTTGACCGATCAAGGGTGTTGTCATAATAAATTCCTCAAGTTTTCCATAAGGTAACGTTGTGCTAAAACTTCCCTCGACTTCCTGTAGCCCTAACAAAAAGGCGGGAAATGATGTAATCATTCTTGGGGTTCAGGACTCCATTCGTTTTCTTTAGAGCTTAATGACATAGTAATGTAGCCAAAGTTTATCAAGTCGTCAAGAAAGTTTTGTTACAAAGCTTAAGCTTTAATGCTATCGGCGTGGCACAGATATTTTTATTTCTTCACAAAATAATAGTCAAGCTAGAGTAAGGTGGTAAGACTCCTGAATCCAACTGAATTGTGCCAGATCTTATCTCTGTAGACTAGAAGGAAACAGCGATAGGTCAGTTTTGAGCGATTATTTTTGCGAGGAGAATATAAAGTATGCTGGATTTGGTAAGTCCTACGAGATTGGGGAACTAACGATGAAACCTATCTCATTGTGCCTTCGATGTTTATTTGTCGGTGTTGTCCTCACCGGAATAATACCCGATCCAATTTTTACCGAAACCGGATTGCTGTCCAAGCATCACAGATTGAAATCAGCAAGAGCTTGGCTGGACTCAGTTCCCCCAGCCCAGGCTCAACCCATTACCCCAGCCGTCGATGGTACTGACACCGTTGTCACTCCAGAGGGAAACCGCTTGGATATCCACGGTGGAACGCTTTCGGGAGATGGCGCAAATCTCTTCCATAGCTTTGAGCAATTTGGACTCTTCCCCGATCAAATTGCCAACTTTATCTCCGATCCCCAAATTCGCAACATTCTGGGACGGGTAGTTGGCGGAGATACCTCTGTGATTAATGGTCTAATTCAGGTAACTGGGGGAAACTCTAATCTTTTCTTAATGAATCCGGCGGGGATCATTTTTGGTGCTAATGCCCAGCTTAATGTTCCGGCTGCCTTTACCGCAACCACGGCGACGGGGATTGGCTTTGGCTCGGAGAATTGGTTTAATGCATTTGGTGAGAATAGTTATGAAAATTTAATCGGGACTCCGACAAGCTTGGCGTTTGACTTGGCTGAATCGGCTGCGATTACGAATCACGGCAATTTAGAGGTGGGAGAAGGTCAGACTTTAACCTTAGTTGGTGGAAGTATTACCAACACAGGACAACTGACAGCACCAGGAGGACAAGTTGCGATCGCGGCTGTACCGGGTGAGAATTTGCTCAGAATCAGTCAACCGGGAAGCCCCCTCACCTTAGAGATTACACCCCCTCGCTCCGCCACTGGGGAGCAATTGCCCATTAATCCCCTCGATTTACCTGTTTTACTGACGGGTAATAGCGGTCAAGTTGTCAACGAAGGGCAAGTATCAACCACCGATACGAATCAGGGGGGTGCAATTCATGTCGTTGGTTCTAGGGTGGATAACCTCGGTTTTATGATGGCTGATGGGGCGAATGGGGGTAGTATTCAGGTTCAAACTGATCATTTCCTGGACACAGGACAACTGAGTGCAACCGGGAACCAGGGAAATGGTGGGGAAATTCAGGTTCATTCTACAGGCACAGTCATTCAAACCGCTAGCGCAACAACCTGGGCAAATGGTTCTCAACAGGGAGGGGTAATTGAATTTAAGGGTAATGCTGATACAGTTTTAACCACTTCAGGTGACATTGAGGCGACAGGAGAGGTGGGCGGTACCGTCCATTTATTTGCTGAGACGCTTCAGTTATTGGCGACTGATATTGATGTTAGTGGTAACAGTGGCGGTGGAGAGATTTTAGTCGGTGGTGATTTTCAGGGACAGACGTTAGATGCCATTAATGCCCAAACTACAATCGTCAATCATAGCAGTCGTTTAAACGCCAACGCCCTGACCACTGGTAACGGAGGACAGGCGATTGTTTGGTCTGACCAACACACTCAATTTTCCGGTACGATTCAGGCGCAAGGTGGTGCAATTAGCGGTAACGGCGGTTTTGTGGAAGTGTCGGGTAAAAATACGCTCTCGATAACGGGTACTGTCGATGTGGGGGCTGTTAACGGATTAGCTGGGACACTGTTACTCGATCCGAAAAATATCATAATTGATGACAGTGTAGGAGCCATTCCTCAGTTTGACCTCGTTGATCCCAATCTGGGCAATGGTTCGGGGTTTGGTGATGCGATCGCGCCATTGAGTACGGGGAATGTAGTCGTTACCAAGCCCGAAGATAACTTTGGTGGGGATAATGCGGGTGCGGTTTACCTCTTCGATGGTTCAACTGGCGCATTACTTCGCATGCTGATGGGTCAGGAAAATGACCAGGTAGGGAGTGGTGGTGTTACAGCCTTAAATAATGGGAATTTCGTAGTCGCGAGTCCACAGTGGGATAATCGGGTGACAGGGGCGACAAATGCTGGGGCGGTGACGTGGGGTAATGGCACAATCGGGATTTCGGCAGAGGTTAACGCAACTAACAGTTTAGTTGGCACTCAGACGGATGACCAAGTGGGGAGTGGTGGTGTTACAGCCTTAAGTAATGGAAATTTCGTGGTCGTTAGTCCAAGGTGGGACAATGACGTTACAGGGGTTATAGATGTAGGGGCGGTGACGTGGGGTGATGGCACAACTCAGACTATTGGAGAGGTGAATGCGACTAACAGTTTAGTTGGCACTCAGCTTCGAGACAGAGTTGGTAGTCGTGGTGTTACGGCTCTCAAAAATAATGGCAATTATGTAGTCAACTCCCCGTTTTGGGGCGACAGTCAGGGTGCCATAACTTGGGGTGATGGCACGACTGGGACGACAAAAGGACAAGTGGATGGGAGCAACAGCTTAATTGGTAGCGAAGATAATCTTGTCGGATTGGTCGAAAATGGTTTTGACGGTGTAACTGCCCTGGAAAACGGAAATTATGTCGTCAACAGTCCCTTTTGGGATGATCCCAATACAACTAGATCTGATGATCCAACAAGTCCAAATACAAATGAAGGAGCCATCACCTGGGGTGATGGTGTGACAGGGACGACAGGAGTTATAAGTGCGAATAACAGTTTGATTGGTACTCAGACTGATGATCAGGTTGGTGGTGCTGGTGTGACTGCGCTGACTAATGGTAATTATGTGGTCAGTAGCCCCCTGTGGGACAATGGGACAGTTCAAGATGTGGGAGCCGTTACCTGGGTTGATGCTAACGGTTTGACCACGGGTTCAGTAAGACTAGATAACAGTATAGTTGGTAGCCTTGCCCAAGATCGCATCGGTAGTGGTGGTGTTACCGCCCTGACTAACGGGAATTATGTGATTAGCAGTCCGAACTGGAACGATAACAGAGGAGCGGTGACTTGGCGGGATGGTACTCTGCAAACGGGTAATGAGCAGGTTCGTGCGATCAATAGTTTAGTCGGTAGTACAGTAGGTGATCAAGTTGGTAATGGTGTCCCCCCGATGGGCTTTGTTCCTTCTCCGAGGATTGAAGGTGTTATTGCGCTTGCTAATGGCAATTACGTCGTCAGCAGCCCCGACTGGAATAATAATCAGGGTGCCGTCACTTGGGGTAATGGCACAAGGGGTATTACTGGTGTAGTGGTGAGTGAGACTAACAGTTTGGTTGGGACTCCAGCCTCCTTTGATCGGATAGGTAGTGGCGGTGTTACAGCACTAAATAATGGGAATTATGTGATTAGTAGCCCAGAGTGGAACAATAATCGAGGCGCCGTTACTTGGGGCGATGGCACAACTGAGATTATTGATCAGGTAAGCGAACTCAACAGTTTAGTGGGAAACTTGGCAAATGACCAAGTGGGTAGTGGTGGCATTATTGAATTAAATAATAGCAATTATTTGGTTAGTAGTCCCAACTGGGATAATCAAGGAACAGATATTGGGGCAGCGACTTGGGTAGATGGAATTACTGGACAAACTTGGGATGGAACGAATAGTATCAGCGATAAAAATAGTATTATTGGTCGTCAGTTGAATGCTGGTTTGGGTACAGTTGTTAATGACCCAGTTAATCAGACGTTTTGGGTACAATTTGCTAACGAAGGTAATGGTAGAGTAACCGTCGGCGTTCCCACAGATCTAACATTTGCTAATGTCGCCGGTGCTTCGGTAACGTTCTCTCCCTCTTTTTTACAACGTACTCTAAATACGGGTACAGCCGTTGTGCTGCAAGCCAATAATGATATTACTATTACTTCCGATAATCCCCTGATTATCAATAATCCTAGCGGCAATGGGGGCAATCTCACGTTTCAAGCCGGACGCAGCATTATGATTAATGCTGATATTTTTACAGATAATGGTGATTTAAATATAATTGCTAACGAAACTCTGGCAAATGGAGTGGTTGATGCCCAGCGAGATAGCGGTAAGGCTGACATCGTATTGGCAGATGGAATAACACTGGATACAGGTGAGGGAGATATTAATATTACCCTGAATACAGGTGATGGTTTAACCAATGATCAGAGCGGTGATATTACTCTAGACGGTAATATCAATGCCAATCATCTGGCGATTGAACATAAGGGGTTAAGTGGCGGGGTAATTATCGAGAAAACCGCGAATTTTGAATCAATTGACAATCTCACTATCTCTAGTCGTACCCTGACTCTCCCGGAGACAATAGCACTTAACATTCAGGGCGGATTAGAATTAAATATCACCGAAGCGGTGGAGTTAGCAGGTCAAATTACGACGAATGGCAATCTAGAATTAAATGCACCAATTACCCTAACTGGCGATACTGTCTTCAATACAAGTGGTGCAGGTACTATTCTGTTTAACAACACGCTTGACGGTAATCATAACCTCGAACTGTCTGCTGGCACGAATAGGATTACTTTTGACAATCTCGTTGGCAAGAGTACCCCACTGAATAACCTGACGATTAATGGGGGTTTAAATCTTGCCACTACGATTAACTTGACGGGAGGATTTGAGCAAAATGGCACAAATCCAGTGAATTTAGCTGGGACTATTACCACAACAACTGGCACGATTGATTTAAATGGTGCGGTTACGCTGACGGGCGATAGTACTCTGAATACGAGTGCGGGTGATATCCGTTTTCTCAATCCAATTAATGGTAGTAATGGAACGGAAAGCCTAAACCTAAGCGCGGAAACGGGTGCGATTCAATTACCCGAAACAATAGGGAGTACAACCCCAATTGGCAATCTAACAATTCTCAGTAATAATCTGGATATCCCGACAACAGCCCGGATTAATCTCACGGACAATTTTCAACTCAATGGTGCTAATTCGCTGAATTTAGCGGGTGAGGTGACAACAGCGAATGGTACGATTGAATTTAATGCTCCAACCATCCTAACTGGCGATACATTCCTGAGAACAAATGGCGGTGATATCCGGTTTAATAATAGGCTCAACGGTAACGGTAGTTTGGCTAATCTAAACCTAGCGGCGGCGGGAATGGGGAATATCGCGTTTACAGATAGTGTTGGTGAAACTAACCCACTGGGGAATCTGACTATTTTTAATGCCAATAACTTCACGGCGAATGATTTGATTAGGGCGGCTAGTCTGAAGAATACGACAGGAATTGACACAATTAATTTGCAAGATGTGCAAACCTCTGGAGGTGCGGTTGAACTGACAACTGAAAATAATCTAACTACGACTAATATTACGACGGCTGGCGGTGATATTCGTCTCACTAGCCATCAGGATACAGTGAATAGTGGTAACCTCAATTCTTCGGCGGCGACGGGTGGTGATATTGTGGTCGAGGCTGAGGTAAGTATTGATGCTGGAGAAATCAATTCCAGTGGCAATATCGGTGATGGCGGTAATGTTACGCTTGATCCCCAGGACTATATTCAGGTAAGTTCAATTAACGCCCAGGGGGGAAGTAATGGCAGAGGCGGCAATGTTGAGATAGAGAGCGATCGCGTATTTCGGGCAACGGGTAGTTTTTCCCACAATGGTAGGGAAACCAGCATTTCTACGGCAGGTGGAAATGGTGGCGGCGATATCACGATTCGTCATGGGGGAGGCGGAATTATCCCCTTTGATGTGGGAGATGCCACAATTAACGGCACAGCTGCTGTCATTAGCAGTGGTGAGTTTACCATCGCCCCTTTCCAATCCTTTCCTTTTACCCACACTGAAGGTAATATTCAGATTATTAGCGTTGATGATACCCGTGATATCCCAGTTAACCCGGTTGATTTAACCACCGCCGATTCAAATCAAAGTCAATCCCCGATTGAAAAAGACGAATCTGGGGTGATGGAGATTGATAACTTATTCAGTCGCGATTATGAGGAATATTTTGGCAGGGCGAAACGGGCGGGGATTACCTTAGAACAAGCGCGAGAAATCTTACGCGATAATGAAGCGGCGACAGGGGTGAAGTCGGCGGTGATTTATGTCGTATTTGCCCCGCAAACGATTACTTCTGTGCCGGAAGGTGCAGATGTTGCGCCCAATAATACCAGTTTATTACGATCGCTAACCCCGCAACCGAGCGATCGCCTGGAATTAATTCTCATCTCTGCCGATGGACAACCGATTCGGCGATCGGTTAATGTAACCAGAGCGGAAGTCCTGGAAATGGCAGATCAATTTCGCCGCACGGTAACCAATGTAATCGATGACCAGAACTATCTGCCACCCGCTTACCAGATGCATCAATGGTTAATTAAACCCATCGCCGCCGATTTAGCCGCGCAAGACATCAAGCATTTGGCATTCGTTATGGATACGGGGTTGCGTTCCATACCCATTGCCGCCTTGTATGATGGGGATCAGTTTATCATTGAGAACTATAGTGTCGGCTTAATGCCTAGCCTCAGTCTCACCGATACTCGTTATCAAGATGTCAGAGATGATTCGGTGTTGGCAATGGGGGCTTCAAAATTTCGGGATAAGGCATCTTTACCTGGTGTTCCCATTGAGTTACAGGTGATTGCTGATCAAGTGTGGCAAGGTGAATCCTTTCTGAATGAAGAGTTTACCTTAAATAATCTCAAGCAAGCCCGCCGAAAAGTGGCGTATGGTATTGTGCATTTAGCCACCCATGCTGAATTTCAACCGGGAAAACCTGCCAACTCTTACATTCAGTTGTGGGACAATAATAAACTCAACCTGGATCAGATGTGGCAGTTAGATTGGCATAAACCGACGGTGGAACTGTTGGTTTTAAGTGCTTGTCGCACGGCGTTAGGAGATGAGGAAGCCGAGTTAGGATTTACGGGGTTAGCGGTACAAGCTGGAGTCAAGTCAGCCCTAGGCAGTCTCTGGTATGTTAGCGATGAGGGGACACTGGGACTAATGACCACATTTTATGAGAACCTTAAACAAAGTTCTACTAAAGCTGAAGCCTTGCGAAAGGCACAACTGGCAATGCTTAGAGGTGAAGTGCAACGAGAAGGCGATCGCTTAATTACCACTAAGAGTAGTATTCCCTTACCCCCTGATTTTCCGGCGTCGATTAACCAAAACTACAGCCATCCTTATTTTTGGAGTTCCTTTACCCTAATTGGTAATCCTTGGTAATCAGGGAACAGGGAACAGTAAGGGTTTGAGGGCGATTGGCAAAACTTAATACACTGCCGTTTTCTTTTGTCTGACTACTTATCACTCTGGGTTTTTCTTTAATTCCTTTAACGTCTGATACATTTGGGGTAACCGATGATAAATCGCGGATACTTTCAAAAATAATTTATGGGGAACAGCGGGAATACCCGAGACAATCGCCCCAGCTTCGACATTATTATGAATCCCCGATTTTGCCGAGGCGATCGCGCCGTCTCCAATCTTAGCTTGATTGGCAATCCCGACTTGCCCAGCGAGGATTACTCGATTCCCCACATTCACACCCCCAGCCAAGCCAACTTGCGCCGCGATCGCACAAGCACCTCCCACTTGACACCCATGACCAATTTGGACTAAGTTATCGATTTTAGTATTACCACCAATCCGAGTTTCTCCCACCGCCGGACGGTCAATCGTCGTATTACAGCCGATTTCCACCCCATCTTCTAAAACCGTATATCCCGATTGTTCCATCTTGAACCACCCCTCTTTAGTGGGGACAAAACCAAACCCTTCCGCCCCAATTACCGCACCGCTATGGATCACACAATCCGCCCCAATTTGGCTACGTTCATGAATGGTACAGTTAGCGTGTAAAATTGTGCGATCGCCAATTTGCACATCGGGATAAATCACCACATTCGGATGAATACAAACCCCATTACCAATCCTCACCCTCGCCTGAATTACTACATGCGCCCCAATATAAACCCCCTCCCCTACCTGCGCCTCTGGGTGAATCACAGCGCTAGCATGAATTTCCGGTGCAGGTTTCCAGGGTTGATAGAAAAGCGCGATCGCGCGGGCAAATAATAGTCGGGGTTCCGATGCGCCAATCCAAGCAATACCGCGTTCTGTGGCTTGTCGTTGTAACCCGTGATCCGGGGGTAAAATTAACACCCTCGCCTCAGTGGTTTTCAGCCTAGCGGCAAACTTAGCCCCCTCAATATAGCTGATCGTACTGCGGGTGGCTTGGTCAATGGGGGCGATTCCCTGAACCTCTGGATCACACTCTGGATGACCTAATAGACTCGTGCGATCGGTGTTTATATTAAGGTTTTGTACCAGTTCACTAAATTTCATCTTCGTCAGGGTTCATAGTTGATCGTTCATGGTTCATTGTGAAGCCATGGACGTTTTTCGCAAAGGATTCAACGTATTCGCGAGAGTCCTCGCCCTCAACTCTCGTAGGGCGAGGAGGGATAGCGGGATGCCGGAAGAATGAAGGCATCCAATTTTTTTAAGCTACGCATAAACCGTTACTTCTCCTGATTAACTCGACTTTACTAGGAGTAAATTGCCCGATACGTTTCCATGTGTAGCCGCAAACAGAAACCTTCTGAGCCTTTTTGGTATCGGTAAATCCGCTGACGTAGCCAATGTACGACTTCCCAGCTTTCTCTGCTCTAACCAAATCACCAATCCTCAGACCAAACGGGGTAATCGTTCCGCCCTTGCGCTTCCTGACTCCAGACTTGCCTGGAACTTCAAAATGCAGTTGACGACGGAAAAAGCCATACTCTTTTCCCCGCTTCACGACACCAGGACGAGTAATAACTTTAAATGGGGAAGAAGTTACAGCAACGCTGCCCTTATGGGTATAACCGTGGGAACTAGAACCAGCGAATGGGACATACTTGATGAAATATCCACAAGCCAGAGTCACTCCATCAACCGCATGGGTTTCCGGTTTGGCTATGGACTTGTTAACCTTATCCTTCTCTAAACCTAGCTGAGTTCGGAGTTGAGATGTGCCGTTTCCATCCTTTTGCCAACCGTGCCGGACATAGACGGGGGCGATTTTCTCCATTTGGGATATTGCCCAATTCTGACCTGTCATCACTGGGGAGAAACCTTTCCCAGACTTAGCGCGTTTGCGCTTGGTCTGATCTATGTCGGCTTTAACCCGCTCATAACCAATTGCTGCCACCGGGAAGATGGTCGCCAATTCTTTAACTGCCCTTAACTCCAATTGCCGTGAGGCTTTAATGGATGGGGGCAGCTTGCATTGTTTGCGGTTATCGAACCTGCATTGTCGATGGTTACGCTGCTTGAATGGGACATTCCGGTTAATCCGACGTCCCCGGCGAGACCGTCGCAACATGGCGCGGGTTTCCATTCGTTTTTTCACCCGCCCAAATGGGAGGATCAGATGTAGTTGTAGCAGGGTACATTTAGCCGACTGGACGCCAATACCGGAATAAGACTTACCCGGATCGACTCCTACCGCGATTGGTTGTACTTCCTCAGCCGATGGTGGTTCGGTGAGTTGAACATAGTAAACGCCCAAGTCCGACCATCTTCCCACCGCCTTGCCTTCTTTGACCCACCGTCTAGACCTGGAGGGCTTAGTAGGCATCAGTGGCTTACCTTCTTTGCTAACTACTGGAACACGATTCATAGATATAATCCACTCGTGTGATGTTTGCGTCTCTTAAGGCATTGGTAAGGGTGTGTCCTGGAACTAGAGGGTGTCTAGAGATTCCTAGACCTACATTTAAGCCGAACTAGAGAAGCGTTCGGAAGTGGTTGTCCCCTACCAACTCATGCCCTTATTCATGACTTCCTGACAGGTTATCTCTGCCAATCCGCTGGCTAAGGTCAGGGAGTCGCCTCCCTGCCTCGCCTACAAAACCGGACGTGAAGATTTCTCTTCATCCGGCTCCTCAATGACTTGGTGCTTGTCATGCATACCTCTTCCCACACTGGGGGTTAGGCGGTTAGAAGGGGTTGGCATCTAGCCAATTTCCATCTAACTCTTTTGTGCCAACAGCCATATCTTGTACTGTTTTATTGTCGTGGCAATGCCGATGAAGTAGCTGGTTATTGTTGTGTGTATCCTTTCCGCCTTGCGACTTGGGGATTTTGTGGTCTATCTCCAGCAAATCTCCATCTTTGAAATATAGACCGCAGTGGGAGCATTTACCCTTTTGCTTTCGTAGGAGCGTTGCCACTCTCTTATCTGCTTCAGGGTGTTTACCCATTCTTGTACTCCAATAGACCCAATCCCCGTCAAACGGGCTGCGATTCCCCTGCACTTTTACGTGTCTAACAATAGGTGTTTCTGAGTGCATTAGGAGGCGCATAGGGATGTTGTTACCTGTTTTTCTAGAGGCAAAGACCCATCCTAATCCTTGGTTTATCAACCAATATTTATTGGATATCCAATGTCGGTCTTTGTTGGGATGACGATAGATTGCCCAAGCTCTGAGTTTTTGGTAGATGAGATTGTCTAGTTTTTTAAAGACATCTTTACTCACTACCGTTGAGTAGTAATTCGCCCATCCTCTGATAACCGAACTAAGGCGGCTGATTAACGCCTGTTGAGGCGCTGATTTATGGGAGTCAATTATCTTACTTAGTTTCTCAGAGTGAAGTTTTACCTTCTTTTTGCTTGGTTTGATAAGGGTTTTAAAACCTAGCAAGTTTCCGTTGCTGTTCTTACCCGATTGATACTTGCCAACCGGGAACTGGCGTATATTGTAACCTAGAAAATCAAATCCAGGTTTCTCTTGCTCGTACTTGTAAAGAGTGTGAGCTAATCGAGTTTTGCTTGGTTTTAATTCCAAACCCATGTCACTTAACCATTCGGAAATAATTTGCTGGCATCTTTGAACAACGTTAAGGTCTTCGTGGAGTATTACGAAGTCGTCAGCATATCGAATTAGTTCAGGTGAAGGTTTTTTAACCCTTTTACCTTGGAGCGTTGTATCTTTATATGGGAACGCTTGTTTAATTCGGTTTTCCATGCCGTGAAGTGCGATGTTAGCCAACAAGGGGGAGATGACCCCGCCTTGTGGTGTACCTTCCTGGTTTGGAAAGAGTTCGCCATTGTCCATCACTCCCGCTTCTAACCATGCTCGAACTTGTCGGCGAATGGTGGGGAATGTATTGAGTTTTTCCAGCAAAGCTCTGTGGTTAATGCGGTCGAAGCATTTAGATATATCAGCATCTAGCACATATTTGGCTTTCAGCGATAATGAATGAAATATTGCTCCTATCGCATCATGACATGAGCGCCCTGGTCTAAACCCGAACGAATTTGGCTCAAATCGAGCTTCCCATTCTGGTTCAAGTGCAAGTTTTACCAATGCTTGTAAGGCACGGTCTGCCATCGTTGGAATCCCTAGAGGGCGTTTTTCTTCTGTTCCAGGTTTGGGAATCCATACCCTTCTTGTTGGTTTACCCTTTTGGGATAGCTTTAGGTTTTTCACCAGTGCTAGCCTTTGGACGGGCGATAGTAATTTAATTCCGTCTACACCAGCCGTTTTCTTGCCCTGGTTATCCTGTGTTACTCGACGGACAGCCAAACACTTTGCTGACCAAGACCTGATCAAGGTTTTTTGGAGTCTGCGGACGGTTTTGACATCTCCACGACTAGAGGCTTTGTATATGCGCTTTTGCAGCTTGAACGTTCTCCGCTCTAACTTGCGCCAGGGGATTTGGTTCCATTCCACCGTAGTCTTTAAACTCGTTTTAGTCATATACACTGCTAATTGAGCCTATACATTCCAAATCATCGTGAGTCCGTTAGCATATCCCTGTCATTACAACAGGACGTTCGCTTCTGACTCAATCCTTCCTACCTGCCTGTATACGGTTAGCTACCTACTCAGATATCGACCATTTCTGAGAACAGACAGGAGGTTACTTCGTTCCTGATAGTCATTTGTTTAAAACCTTTAGAGTGGTACTGTCTACCGGGTTTATTGGGGGTGCATACTGGTCAAGGATGGAATTGCCAGCCCCTAATCCTTTGCCTTTTGGCTCCAGCTTATCAGCCTATTTAGCTGGTTTTCGTTCACGATAGTTCGAGCGTACCTTCAAGCGAGTGCTTTGCTCATGGGTTCTTGCTAGACGGGATACCAGCTTAGGCTGCTAGTTTACCGCCATGTTTCCCCGCTACATTGGGCATTCAAGGTTGCTAATCTTGAATGTGGGGGACACGCTGTCACCACTTGCACCTGTGGGGCAAGACTTGGGTTTCTAGGATACTTCCCTCACTTGCATGACTATCAAGTTGTCCAGGTTCAGTAGAACCAGGCGGTCATTCCCTCAGACCTTATGCCTGAGTTTCAGACCAACGAATCGCAGCCGTCCTCACGAAGTAGGGCGGGGTTCATGAACTAATTTCTAATCGGTCTATTATAGTTAACCGTTACCCTGCCATTGGTTTGATTGACAGTGACGCTGGTTTCTACGGTGTACATTGTCGCACCAGGAGGGCGTCCTTTAAAGGTAAATGTTATGGTATTATCGTTGTTCTCTGTATAAGGTGCATCTTGTACCGGACCATGCATCGCCGCTTCAGCCCGATATTGCCTCAATCCACCATTAATCTGTTCAGCCGCTTGTCGGGCTAGATTTTTCGCTCGATTCAGGTCAATGTAATATCCGGGATCTATTTCTGGAGATGATGCAGGCGATCGCGGCGATGTCTGGGCTATACCATTGACGGCATTCCCGGCAAATGTTATCAAAGTTAGGGCAGAAACTATTAGGATTTTATACATACTTCTATCCTCACAAGTTTGAAGACATAGATTACCTATTATAGCGTTTTTTTATAAACATTAGTGCTTGCAAACCTTGAGGGGCGCTAGCCTTGCAATCTTTGTTGTTCAGTTATCGGTGGGGAGGGCGGGTTTTGTTGTTCAGTTATCGGTAAATATCTAATTTAGGTCCTAAACCCGCCCCTACAATTGTGCCTAAACCCGCCCCTACATTTTGCCCATTGCTTGACCCGCTAACCAAGCCGTTGTCCAAGCATTCTGAAAATTAAATCCGCCCGTAATTCCATCAATATCCAGGATTTCACCCGCAAAGTAAAGCCCCGGACAGCAGCGACTTTCCATGGTTTTAAAGTTCACTTCTTTTAAATTTATCCCGCCACAGGTAACAAATTCTTCCTTAAAAACACCCTTCCCTTGAATCAAATAATGTCCCTGATTCAGTTCTTGTACCAATTGATTCAGCGCTTTTTTCGAGAGTTCTGCCCAGCGCCGATTTTGGTCAATACCAACATAGCTAATTAAACTCTGCCATAACCGTTTTGGAATCGGAATTGGGCAACTTGTGCTGATATGACGGTGCGGAAGTTGAGATTTAACCGATAGTAATAGCTGGCGTAGATAGTCTTGAGTATATTGAGGAAGCCAATTAATCACTAAAGGAGTTTGGTAGTGACAATCGTGGAAAAATCGAGCCGCCCAAGCCGACAGTTTAAGGACAGCTGGACCACTTAATCCCCAATGGGTAATCAGTAAGGGTCCGGTTTGTTCCTTGACAGTTTTCCCGGCTTCTGGTAGTTTTATATGAACATCATTTACACTAACTCCAGCTAAATCCTGTAAGCGTGGGTCTGATATCGTAAACGTAAATAAAGAGGGAACCGGGGATTGGATAGAATGACCTAAATCCTTAGCAAAGCGATAACCAAGGGGATTACTTCCCGTCGCCAAAAGCACGCGATCGCACTCGATTATTTCCCCGGTTTTTAACTGGAGTTGAAACCCAGAGGTGAGGCGAATTGATTTAACCGGAGTCGCGGTGCGAATCTGAACCCCTGCGTTTATAGCTGCATGGATGAGACAATCCACAATGGTTTGCGACGTATCCGTAACCGGGAACATTCGCCCATCCGCTTCGGTTTTCAGGTGTACCCCCTGGGCTTCAAACCAGGCGATCGTGTCTTTGGGTTGAAACCGCGTAAACGCCCCGCGCAAGGCTTTCCCCCCCCTGGGATAGGCTTGTACCAAAAGGGCGGGGTCAAAACACGCATGGGTGACATTACAGCGCCCCCCACCAGAAATCCGCACCTTAGTTAAAGGCGTTTTCGAGGCTTCCAGCAGGATGACTTGGGTGTGAGGATGAGCGGATGCAGATGCGATCGCGCCGAAAAAACCAGCCGCACCCCCACCGATAACGACAATTTTAAGAGACAAGGTGCTTGCATTACTCAGGGTTATGATTATTCTAAGGGTTCAAAATCTGATTTAGCCGCCCCACAGACGGGACATACCCAGTCATCAGGGATATCCTCAAAAGCGGTTCCGGGTTCGATACCGCCATCGGGATCACCTTTTTCGGGATCATATTCGTAGTTGCAAACGGTGCAAACATATTTTTTCATCGTTGTCTTCTCCTATTATTTGATTCAGTCGTACAGTTTATCGTACACCGTATTGCACAACTTATTCAGGCTAGCTATAGTTCATCTTCCCAGCCACCTAGCCTTTTGAAGAGGCGATTTTAATCGCCAAAGCAAAAAAAGGGTTTGTGAAATTTACCTACCTACTTATCTATATTTATTAATCCATTTTTGTTTTGCTATTGATAGTTTCTTTTCCCATCCCGGTGAAACAGCCCCTAAACTTTGATACAAAATAGATGGTATTTGCATAATGTATGCAATAACTCTTTCTTGCCTTCTAAACTTAATTAGATTTACCTTACTTTCGTTAAAAATAAGCTTTGACAAAATGTAAACCTTAAAAAATCTGACTTGATCGCAAAAGATATACAGTTCATATTGATCGAAGTTAAGAGATTCAATTACTTCTTTGGCATAAAGTAAATTATGCAGGGTTGTCAGCGCTCTTTGTTCTAATACTATATTTATAGTTGGGGTTGGCTGATCGATTAAGGAGGACATTAACATAGCTTCAGAGGTAGTTGAGTCTTTAAATGTATAGCCACCACTGAAAATTAAATTGTTTATTCCATTTTTTAATGCGTATTCCATGACCTAATTCACGTACCGCTTTAATTGATTGTCTAAATGACTCCCATAACCGCAGACAATACCCACTTTCATGATATTAATTCTATCCTGATAAAAAAAGCTAAAAATTATATTGATTTTTTATTATCTCTAAGCAACAGATGACGGAACACACGAGTGAACTTAAATAATCTGGAAATTCTAGACCAATTCAATACTCCTGCTTGACGATATAAATTCAAGCCTTCAAGTAGTGTTTTGATGAACTTAAAAAACTGGCGTTGACGCCAATAAGAAATGGCTAGACCCATTGTACAGGTTGCTATACTTTGCTCCCAACTCATATTATCCTTTCTCCAGTTCAATGCTCTGTCGAAATCTTCAATCGCTTTATGATTTTCTCCTTTATCTAGAAAAATAAATCCTAGTAGCTCGTAGGAATCAGTTATTCCTCTTTGATCTTCCATTTGTTTATATCCATCTAGAGCTAGTCTTCCAAGTTTTTCTGCCTGTTTATAGTTTTTATTCATCCGAAAAGCCCAGGCTAAGTGATGATCAATCCAAGTTAATGCTGGTTTATCCTGAATCTCTATGGCTTTAGCTCTAGCTTTTTCTAAGGTGGCTATTGACTCATTAATCCGGAATTCTTTCCTTTCAATGATCCCTTGATGAACTAAAGGATTAATGAGTTTATGAAACATCCTATTTTCTTCTAAGATTTGCAAAACTTGCGAATATTGTATCCTTGCCTCTTCAAGTTTATCTAAATTCATTTGATGATAAGCAAAATTTGATAATATATCTGTTTTTAATTCCAAAAACTTTGCCTTTGATCCTAAGTTAGCACCAGATTCTAAAAAACTTTCAATCAATCGTAAGGAACACTCAAGATTTGGGATACCTTCTTGGTAAAGTTCTCTCTGAACTTGAGATATAGCTAAATGTGCCTTGGCTTCTATATAGATTTCTGAGTTGGGAGATGAGTTTAAACATAACTCTTCATAAATACGACTAGCTTCAGGTAAGTTGCCCGTTTTTCCCAATGCTTTAGCTTTTAATATTCTGATGTAACTCAGATCGGTTCCAGTATCCTGGAATGAATTGATAATTTCGCTAGTAAGTTCCAATACCTTAGGTGAAATACCCTTGAACATTAGATAGTCCCACAAGGGCAATGCAAAGCTAACTGTTGTTGTGTTGATACTAATCGGTACGGTAAGAATAGACTGTACTCGATTCCAGTCTTTGCTTTCACATAAGTGATGTAATGATTTTGTATAACGTTCTAATTTCTGTAAATCAGTAGCATCAGATGGTGGCTCGTCATCATTCATAAGATAGTTTTCTACGGCTATATAATGATCAAGCTGTTCAAACGGAACTTCATTTAGATTAATACCCCACTCAGTCCAAAGTAATTTACCAGGTTCTTTAAAGTTATTTTCCATCTTAACTACACCCCATTCTTAAAGCTTTCCAATAACCTTCTTCGATGAGCGATTGCCACACTGCGAATCAGATCATGTTGTCCTAAAGTACGTCTGTTATTGTGGTTGATTGATTCCTCTACTAAACAACAATTGCTCAATTTATCTAAAGCATTATTTTGCCTTTCTTCGCTACATTCTTGATTTTCTAAACGCCTCACCCACTGCACCAAATGCTTCAACCAATACTCATCTTTTTCTGGATAGCGATACACTGAAGCAGCACAAAGTAATATATAAGCATCAAATCCATCTCTTTTTAATCGGTCAAAAGTGGCTTCAAGCCGTTTATTTACTTGTATTCGCAGTTCCTTCGTTAGTGTATGTAATTTCCAATTGTCCTGTTCACCCAAGTTTTTTCCTGCCTCAGCCTCAGCCAAAGCATTTTCTACTTCTTCTATCTTGTCGCCGCAATCCTCCCAGTATGCCTGAACATTTCCAAAGAAAGGCTCACTGTTAATTTCCCCAATAATTACCCGCAAAACTAGAGGATGACCCCTGTATACTTTACCAATTCGCAACAGTAGAGATTTATCAGTCGAACCATCCCTGATATCTAACCCTGTTTTCTCAAATAATGCCACCTGTTCTGATTCATCTAGTCCATACACGATTTGACGATGCCAAAAATTACTGTAACGGGAATCTACCAACTTAATGGGTAAATCTTGTGAGGTAACAATTAACCGACTTTGGCAAGATTCGGCTGACAACAAGCTCAAAAAGAATTTGAGCCACCACTCATCAGCAAAATTCCCCCAACCTTCTTCTTCATTTCCTGTCAACAGTCTTTCCAGAGAATCAATCAGCACCAGCACCTGATTCTTGTGCAGGTGTTTGATTAACCTGGACAGCAATCGTTCTGGCTGTTTCTCTTCTGCTGAGAGTCTTTCTCCCCACTCTTCCAACCATCTGGCGGCGACACTGGCAAAATCCGTGGTTTTGTCTTGATAATCAAAATTAGCTCTCCGCAGGTTATTCTGCCAATCCCCCTGAAACCAGTCTTGCAGTTCTACCGCCAAGCGTTCAGCCAAGGCGGTTTTACCAATTCCCGTGATACCAACCAGCAGCAAGAGCCGACACCTCCCTCGCAGCTTCTCACTCAGTTCAGTAACTAACTGTTCTCGACCTACCCAGGCTTCGTTATAAGCAAAAAACTCGGGTCTGGAATCTGTCGGCGACGGTGGACTATCATCCACTATTTCTTGCCAATTCTTTATCCCGACAGCCTGACAAATTCCGATAAAGGCATCTTGCTGAATGGGTAATCCCCGCCTAAACCGCTTCAGGGTTGCTTGTGTCGTATTGGCATCTTGATACCAAGCGGCGGCTGTTGCTGCCCAGCCTTTCTTTCGTCTTTCGTGATCAACTCTTTCCACTCCCTGTTTAGATGCTCTGAGAGTAACCGCCATATTTTACCCTATATAAGTTAATATTTAGGCTTAGTTTTGGCTCACTTCTAGTTTAGCTCCGAGAATGAGCCGAAAGTGATACCCATAAACCTGATCTGAGCAGGCATTCTGTAAAAGTGAGGAAGTCCTACTTGTACACCGACATCCCAATCTAGCTAGAAGCTCAGTCCAGCAGAAAAAAGAGCCAAGTCTTAAAGACTTAGCTCTGACGAGAACCGAAAGCTTAATGTAGTGGGTAACTACTAAGAGCTGATCAAGGCAAGTTGAGCGAGGCAAACCAGACAATACAATCCGCTAAAGGAGCAAGCTGCTGTATCAGCGAACCTTAAACTCCTTGGATTGTTGTCCCAGTACCGCAAGGTACGCTCAACCAGGTAAATGAATATCAGTAGAGCCTCCAGAAAGTGTTGCGAAGGCTCTAGCACAAGCGGCTCAAGCATAGTTAGATTTTGAATTCAACACAGCTAAATATTAGCGCTCAGAGGTGGAAGCTCAGGGCGCTGTATTTTGCTATGACCGTAATCCTAGCCTAGTCTGGCTAGGTCTGTCACTTAATTTATGTAAATCCTTACAAAGCAATAATCCTACGGCGATTATTCTGAGTATCGCTATTTTACTCTGGGTCTTGCGTCCGGTGATGTTACGCCAACAATCAAATCCTGGGGAAACACTGGGATCGACTCAGGGTAAGTTGACACCTTGGGGTAGAGACGCGATCGCAGCCTTTGTGCGTGCTTTTAATTCCAACAATTAACGGTTTAGCGCCGAGGATGGCTCTACGAAAATTGTTCTGCATAAGTTCCAGCCGCTCAGAGTTAGATCCGACTGAACAACCCTTGATTCTCGCCAATCAATCTTAAACTATGGAGGTACAACCCTTGAGACGATACCCCCGCCCACGTAGCCCCTGATACACGAGTGATGAGCAACCATTTGAGCGCCGTAAAAATCCCCACTAACACAGCTTCCCGATATTGGAGTGCGATCGCGATTGATGCAGCCGGGAAACGCCAAGTCCGGGAAATTACCACAGCAAAGGCATTTTTCCTGGAATCATTCCCTGATTTTACCCCAGAGACGCAAGTCTCTGATACCCAGGTTCAGCGTCAACTCTGGTACTGGATGCAGGAAGCTGATCAGAGTAGTATGGCTCAACTTTGTCTCAAATGCTTTATGTCACAGCAAATTGACGCTGTTTGTCGGGGGTTAGCCAGTCGGTTTGGTGCGGAACATGGCTTTACCAGTAACGATTTATTACCCTTTGTCTTAGACGAAGAAATCGGTAAACCTCGCCGCCATTCTCCCACCTACCAATCCTTCCTGGATGAAATCTTACACAGTTTTGACCCCGAACAAAGCAGCCTCGCCACTTGGACAACCCGTCGGGTGAAACACCATAAACCCCTAAATCAGTTTCTACTCGAACATGGGATTTATTTAGTCAGTGATTGGGCAATCTTAAATGATACCAAACCCAAACAACTCCACCGGATTTTCACCGAGTTTCACAACTTAACCCCATCGGAAATCCAACGCGCCCAACACCTTCTCGATGCTTATCACGCCGTCTACCGCAGTCAACGCCTAAAACAACGTCTCGCTGGAGTTAAAGGAAAATGTCACCCCCCCACCCCCGAACAATTACAACAAATGGCGCATCGCCTCTCCTCTCCCCTACGCCCAGAACCCCTCCTGCGCCAACTGCAACTCATCGCCTCTCGACTGCGTGAGTACCGAATTTATGTACGCGGTGGGAAGTTAAAAAGCGAATCCTTGGATGCAACGCCAAATGAACCCCTAGATGTCCCCTATTCTGAACCCACACCCGATCAACAAAGCGAATTTTTAACCGCCTATCGCCAACAGTTTCTTCAGGGTTTAGATAAAGCCATTGCCCAAATCACAGGCGATCGCACTCGGAAGTTACAGCGCCGAGATTCCCAAAAAGCCCAACAGTTTCTCACCGCGTTGCATCTGTTTCACTGTCAGGGACAATCCATGTCCGATATTGCCCGCAACTTTAACTATAAAGGACAATTTCAAGTCAGCCGTTTACTGAAACTGAAAGCTTTTCGTGCTGATATTCAACGAGAATTACTGGTTTATTTAAGCGATCGCATCCTGGAGAAAGCCCAACGCTATACCAATCGCCAACGCTTGCAAACCGTTCATCACCAAATTCAAGAGGCGATCGCCGAACAAGTCACTAAGGTGATCGAAGACGCGGCGACAGAAGCGAGTACGGCTACCCATGAACGCCATCAAAAAACCCGCAGCCTCTTTGCTAAAAGACTCTGCCATTATCTAGATAACAGGAGTAATATATCATGACTTTCTACTCAACCACTCAACCCGGGCTTGATGGTGACGCTTTCGCCATTGAAACCATCCACCTGTCTGACGATGCGATTGAACAAGCCGTTCACCTCGCCCAACCCATTGCTAACGAACAACGCCAATGGCAAACCTATCTCAATGCTTTAGCCTTATTTGGCTTTGAGTCATGGTTAGCCGAACGGAGTTCTGATTTAACCGTAAATCGCGATCGCACGTCCCTGTTCGACTCTGCAACCGCGAATCTGATTGAAGCGGTTTGTCATCTTCAAGTCAATGGGTTTACCCTCTGTCTAATTGCCCAAGGTAGTCTAACAGATGATCAAGTATCCTTACCCCGAACCGTTGTCGATATTCCCGAATTTATCCCCCATTTCTACGTCATCGTAGACGTACAAGAGGAAGAGGAAACCGCCGTGGTGAAAGGGTTTGTCTCCTATCCCCAACTCATCGAACACCGGGATACTCTAGGATTAACCCCTGAGGAGGATTGGACTTATTCATTCCCCCTCGATTGCTTCGACACCGAACCCAGTCACCTCCTGTTAGAATTACGCTGTTTAACCCCCAGCGCCATTCCCCTCCCCCCCATTCCCAGTGATCGCCGCCTGCAACTTGCCCAGACGCGATCGCAACTGGAAATCAAACTCCCCCAACTCCAGTCTCCGGCGTCTCAACTCTGGCATCATTTAACCTGGGAACAAGCCACCCTCGTACTCACCCGTTCTGAGTTACGCACTTGGCTGTATCAACTGCAAACCGATCCTCAAAGCCAACCCACCCTCCGGAACTACCTGTCTGATGTACTCAGCCGCATCACCCGAAACGTAATTAATGTGGGACGCTGGTTACAGGATGAATTAGACGAACTCGCCCAAGAACTCTCCTGGCAACTTTTGCCTAGTTTAACCCCCGCTACCGCCATGCGACGATCGCCTACCGCCGAATTGGATGCGATCGTGCAACAACTGGAGTATAATAACGTCCAAATTCCGCCTCAAGCCAAGGGAGCTTATCGTAATCTCCAAGTGGCAGACATCCCCCTGCGCTTATATGCGATAACCTGGCCCCTCTTATCTGCAACCGTCCCCGAATGGGCGTTACTGATAATTTTAGGCACAGAGTCGCCAACGGGTTTCCCAGAGGGTCTAATATTACAGATTAGTGACCAAACCGAGAGTTTAGTCGAACAAGAGTTAGATGCGAATAGTTCCTATTTCTTCACCAGTGTAGTGGGAACATGGCAAGAGACGTTTGGCGTCACGATCCGTTTAGGATCGGATATTGAACACATCCTGCCTCCCTTTGGCTTCAATCTCTAGAATTAGAACTAAAGCCCTGAACTAAAGTACTCGAAGAGAAGCCGCTCCGCGTCTACGGGCTAAAAGCTAAAACCCGTTTTAACGGGTTCAAACTGATATCTTGCATCTTTGTCAGTGGGCTTGCTGCACAAAGCCAAAATCCTTAACCATCAATACTTTGAGCTTTATTGACAGAGAGTTTGATTCAATGAAATCGGGTAGCATCCTTCATAAGTATGGCATCACTTTGCTCAGGAAAAATGTACCCTTGCTCCCCCAGCTCCCCCAGCATTCGACTGAACTTCGACAGGCTCAGGGGTCCGCGCTCACGCCGAAGTCTTCCCCAGCTTCCCCCGCTCCCCCTCACCACAACACTTATTCAGCAGCCCCTAAGCTAGTCCGCGCAGGCGGACTTTGTTTGTGTAGCTGCGACTTCTAGTCGCCAGGACTTCTAGTCGCCAGGGCAAAAAAGGGGTTTCTATTAAAATAGAATATAAAACTTTTGGTTCCTTGGATTTTAACCCAAGGCGGTTGGTGAGACTGTAGCTTGAAATTTTGCTTCTGCTTTTGCCTTCTGCTTTTTAATGGTGTAATCTGCTCGATCCTGTAAACTACGATTTTAGCCTCATGACCTATTTATCCCTACCCCAACAACTTCACTCTCTCAGCTTGGCAACAGCGACGCTGCTGTTAACATTACTATCGCCGATTTCCCTATCCCCTAATCTGTCCCTATCTCTATCAACCCAGGTACAAGCCCAAATCCCTCAAAATCAACTGGGTGCAGCCCAACAGTTGCTAGAGGAAGGAATTGATCTGTATCAGCAAGGTCAAATGCAGGAGGCGTTGAATCGACTAGAGGAAGCATCAAACTTGTTTAAGCAAGTCGAAGCCCCCGTAGAAGAAACCATAGCTTTGACTCAGATGGGTCTAATTTATGAAAATCGTCAACAGTATGATGATGCACTAAACGCTTACGAACAAGCCTTAAGCCTAGCCAAAACCTTCGATGATCCTTACCAAGAAGCGATCATCCTCGATTATATGGGTTCAGTCTATTCAAGTCTAGAACAATATTCTCAAGCACTGGATCTGCACCAAAAGTCACTGGCACTTTTCCGAGAAGTGGATAATCGTCGCAGTGAAGGCATTGTATTGGGTAATATTGGCAAACTTTATTTCGCTCAAGATCAAAATGAGCAAGCGATCGATTCCCTTAAAGAAGCGTTAAGCATTTATCAGGACTTGGACGAAAATATATTAGAAGGAGAGGTTCTTTATTACCTAGGATTATCCCATCAAAACTTAAAAGATTATACCCAAGCTTTAGACTTTCACCAGCAAGCCTTAGATATTTTCAACGCTGAAAATATCCCTGAGTTGCAAGCTTTATCTTTATACTATATGGGGATAATCTACAGTCAACAAAAGAAAGATAAAATGGCGCAAACGTCTTATCAAAATGCCTTGACGATTTTTGAAGAATTAGGAAATGAGCAAGGAATTGCAGCTATTCGTTATCAAATGGAAACGCTTGACCAATAATTGAGGGGTGACATGCATTTCAGTTTGTGAGGAACTGTCCCCAACTATAAGTCCCGAATGACTAATTACCCATGAGAAATGACAAAGAACCGATTTCCAAAACAGAAGCCAAGCAACTCTTAGAACGTTTAGTATTTGACGATGAACGTCCTCAAGACTGGGTACAGGATGTTTGGGGATTGAGTCCAACCTTAGGAGAAAGTGGTGCTAAATTGCTAGAGGTATTTGAAGCGTTGATTGAATGTTGTCCTGATGAGAAATTGGAAAATTTAATCCAAATTTATTATCAAGATAGGTTGTGAGGGGGTGAGGGGGCGTAGGGGCTTGGTTACCAAGCCCGCACATTTTTATTAGGAGTGATTTGCTGGACATCAAAGTATTGATGGCTCAGGGTTTCTGGGTAGTGCAGCAAGCCCTACTTATTCTTTGAAAGCAGTCTTGACACATCAGCATGCATCAGGGCAATATTGGGATCACGTTGAATTGCTTGATAGTAACGTTGCTCTCGATTTGTCCCCGCTTCATCAGGAGAAACCAGAGAACGGGCTTCGTCTAAAAGCTCATTTGCCTGATGCAACGTTATCGGTTCTTTGGCACTCAAAGCTTCATCAATCTGGACAATAAATTGAGAGAAAGGGCGTAACCAACTAAACCATTCATCTTGGACAACCAGTTGGAAAAACTCTCCTTTTGAACGAATACGCCCATGAAACCGTTCATACCTATCGCGTTCCGAGTGGAGAAGGGCTTTATGCAGTTGCAGCAGCGCCCCGCGCACATCGCGCAGGCGTTGAAAGGGTAGGTTTCCGGGAGAATAGGTAAATGACATGAACTAGGATTGCGATCGCGACTTTCTTTATCTTAGATTGAGTTTAACATTGGTGTAGCGTGCCATTCGCGATCGCGCTTTAAAGTGAGTTAATAATAAACACGTTATTATGGACAATAGTACGTCTAATTTAAAACTGATTCTTTATAATGTATAATGAAATAAAGTTTCGCGATCGCGTAAAATTGAACCTCGATAATACCTTAACCCTACAGTGGGAATAATTCACATAAGACATAAAACAAATGACAAATGACGATCTCCACCGATTCCAGCTTTGCCGATACCCAAACCCATTGGGCAAAAGACTCAATTCACCAGCTTTTTAGCCGCCAAATTATCAGTGGTTATCCGGATGGTAGCTTTCGCCCCAATAACTCCGTTACCCGGGCTGAATTTGCGGCGATTTTAAATAAAGCTTTTCCCCAAGTTACCCCGGTGCGCGATGCCATCAACTTTCGCGATGTACCCGCCAATCACTGGGCAAATTCCGCGATTCAAACCGTTACCCGTGCTGGATTTTTCTCCGGTTATCCGAATGGAACCTTTCGCCCCAATCAACCCATTCCCCGTGTGCAAGCGCTGGTAGCATTAGTGAGTGGGTTACAGTATGACCGTGACCCGAATCCTAACTCAATTCTTCAACAATACTATGATGATGCGGCGGCTATTTCCAATTATGCACGAGGCGCGATCGCAACCGCAACCCGTCAGTTTTTAGTCGTTAACTATCCAGATGTCAGACGCCTACACCCGAATCGCAATGCGACACGAGGCGAAGTGGCTGCACTGATTAGTCGGGCGTTAAAACTTCCTGGCGTTCCCCGACAGTATATTCCGGGTTGGGATATCATCGCGATTGAACCTTTATTTGATGATGCGGATTCCTTTAGCCAAGAACGGGCGAGGGTCAAACTAGGCGATAAATGGGGATATATTGATAAAACTGGCACATTTATTGTTGATCCGCAACTGAATGAAGCCGAACCCTTTTCCGAAGGAATCGCATTAGTCAGATTGCAGCAGAATGTCGTTAACTTAAGCTGGGTTCGTAGTAGGCACTTTAGTGCCAGAAGCGCTAAAGCGCTGACTACAAACGCCCAAAAATTATCCTCACTAGAAATCCGAGGCGTTTGGCTAACGACTACCGATAGCCAAGTCTTTAATACCTCAAAAAACATAGCTGAGGCGATGGATTTCCTCGCCAACACTGGATTTAATGTAGTTTTTCCGGTGGTTTGGAATAATGGGGCGACGCTTTATCCCAGTCGCCTGATGCAAGATATCATGGGACTGGAAATTGACCCGCGCTTTACGGGACGAGATCCCCTCGCCGAACTGATTCAAGCGGCTAAGAACGTGGGATTAGCCGTAATTCCGTGGTTTGAATATGGCTTTGCCAGTTCCTATAATCAAAAGGGTGGACGCTTACTTGCCCAAAAACCTGATTGGGCGGCGCGGGATAGCCAAGGGAATTTACTCACCAAAAATAACTTTGAATGGCTAAATGCGTTTGACCCCCAGGTGCAGGATTTTGTTATGGGACTTATCCTGGAAGTTATTAGAAATTACGATATTGCTGGAATCCAGGGAGATGACCGCTTACCCGCCCTACCCTCAGAAGGGGGGTATGATACCCAAACGGTACAACGCTATGTGCAGCAGTTCAACCAAGAACCGCCTAACAACCCAAAAGACTCCCAATGGTTACAATGGCGGGCGGATTTGCTAACGGATTTCCTCACTCGTCTATACCGACAAGTAGTGACGATTAATCCAGAACTGGTAATTTCTATCGCACCGAGTCCCTATCCTTGGGGATTCCAGGAGTATTTACAAGATAACCAAGCCTGGGCGGATCAGGGATTGGTGGATATGATACATCCCCAATTCTATCGCCGGGATTTTGCTAGTTATAAACAGCTTGTTGATCGGTTGGTGCATGACCAATTAAACCCAGTACAATTGTCTACGGTGATACCCGGAATCCTGATTAAAAGTGGGTCGTATCGCATCAGTTCCCAGGATTTAGTCCAGGTAATTGAGTACAATCGCGATCGCGGTTTAGCCGGGGAGGTGTTATTTTTCTACGAGGGCTTGCGCCAGGATAATGATACCCTAGCCAAAGCCTTGCGATCGCACGTCTATGCTCAATCCGTTCCCTTCAACACTGCACAAGTAAAGGCACAAGGATTTACCCATCGCCGCGTTGGGGCTGAATATCGTTATATTGACCGCTTTGGGAATCTTGTCACTCAGCCTGAATTTGATTGGCTGGATTCGTTTCAGGAGGAACGGGCGCGAGTGCGAATGGGGTACAAGTGGGGCTATATTGACAAAACCGGACACCTGATCACTCGTTTAGACTTTGATCAGGCGGATCAGTTTGCTGAAGGATTAGCGCGAGTGAAAATTGGTAGTCGGTATGGGTATATCGATTTATCCGGTCAATGGGT
Source organism: Coleofasciculus sp. A1-SPW-01 (assembly GCF_040217205.1). Taxonomy (NCBI): domain Bacteria; kingdom Bacillati; phylum Cyanobacteriota; class Cyanophyceae; order Coleofasciculales; family Coleofasciculaceae; genus Coleofasciculus; species Coleofasciculus sp. A1-SPW-01. Next base: position 55,981 of record NZ_JAVJNP010000007.1, read on the forward strand.
AATTTCCCCTCAGTTTGATCAGGCGACTCGGTTCAGTGAGGGGTTAGCGGCGGTGAAGGTAGAAGATCAATGGGGTTATATCGATAAAATTGGTAAATGGGTAATTCCGACTCAGTTTGATCAGGCGGAGTTGTTCTCAGAAGGATTAGCGGCGGTACAACTGGCAGGTAAATACGGATATTGTGACTCAAACGGTCAACTGGTGATTCCCGCGAACTTTGACGCGGCGGGTTCATTTGCCCAAGGACTTGCCCCTGTGCAATTGCGCGATCGCTGGGGCTATATTAATCCTACTGGAGAATTGGTTATTGAGCCACAATTTGATGCGGCGCAACCCTTTTCCCAGGAATTAGCCGCCGTCAAAATTGGATCGTTTTGGGGGTATATCAATAAAAAGGGCGATCGGGTCATTTCACCGGAATTTGATCAAGTCAGGTCTTTTAGTGATGGATTAGCGCCCATTCAGATGGGTAAACGATGGGGTTATATTCGCAATCTCTTTGACAAATTGTAGGGGCGCACCGACGTGCATTGGTGTCAACTTAAGGTGAGAACTAATACTGACAAGCGTTTCACCCTCATCCCCTAACCCCTTCTCCCACCCCCCTCGTTCCCCCCTACCCCCCTCATTCTGACAGGTGTAGGTTTTTTATTTAAGGGTGGAGACAAGACAAGGGGACAAGGAAGGAAAGAAGACAAGGGGGAAAAACCGTACAGAATTCGGTTCGGTCAAACTAACTTCTAAAAGCCGAAACGCCCTATTTTTCGTT
>NZ_JAVJNP010000008.1:0-27821 GCF_040217205.1 Coleofasciculus sp. A1-SPW-01
GATACTCTGGCATAACCAACGGTTAATTCATTACCCGATTTATTGCCAATTAAGTCAACAATATCGTATCGACGATGACCGCCAGCCGTCCGAGAAGCTCGTATTTTGCCGTTGAGTTCCCATCGGTGCAACGTTTTGACCATCACACCTAGTAGAGTAGCTGCTTCTTGGGGGGTTAAACTAGACATTGCCTAATTATATCATAGAAAATTTCCAGTTATGTCACTAATTGTCTAGATATTTACGGACTGTTAGTGAACCCCTACTGGAAGAACGGGTAGAACCGGGTTGGTACAGTGTTGTGGTTGCTTTGGCAGCGGGGGTGTCTGGAACCATTGCTTTAGTGAAACAGAAAGTCGATACATTAGTGGGAACGGTTGCAGCTTTAGCATTAGTCCCGGCGGCAGCAGCGGCGGCGATCGCGTTTATGTCCCATGATCCGCTTCGGGGTGTTGGTGGCTTAGAGTTGCTGGCGATTAATGTTGGGTTAATTATCTTGGCAGGTATGATCACAGTGCTGATGATCGGATCTGAGCCGTCAAGTTAACGTCAGGGATTAAGATGATGCAGGCACTTGGGGATACAATTAGCTGGGCATTGGGACTCGAAGCCCCAACGCTCAATGTGTGGCAGATGGGATTACGGGCAGCAATTATCTATGGGGCGGCACTGATCATGGTACGGGTGATTGGCGATCGCCGCTTTATCGGCAAACACGCGGCGATGGATGTGCTGCTGGGTGTGATTCTGGGGTCTACCTTGAGTCGTGCGATTAATGGGGCTGCGCCCTATTTTCCTACATTAGGCGCAGCGTTAGTTTTAGTGGGAATACATGGGCTAGTGTCAGCACTGGCGTTTCATGTTGAGCGTTTTGATGTTTGGGTTAAGGGTAAGCCTCGGACATTAATTCGCGAGGGTCAAGTGAATCGCAAGGCGATGCGAAAAAGTCATATTAGTGACAGAGATTTAGAGTCATCGTTGCGTCTCAAGGGAAAAATCACTGAACCCATGCAGGTGGAAATTGCTCGTCTAGAAAGTAATGGTGACATCAGTGTCATGCCCAAACCTAAGCCACCAAGGGTGATCGAGGTGTCTGTGGAAGCGGGTGTGCAAACGGTGCGAATTGAGGTGGATTGAGCAGAATGGAGCTGGGGAAGCAGAGGGAGCTGGGGAAGCAGAGGGAGCTGGGGGAGCTGGGGAAGCAGAGGGAGCTGGGGGAGAGAATTTACAAATGACGAATGACGAATGACCAATGACCAATGACCAACGACAAACTGTAACATGAATAGGGGAGTCTGTTTACCGAGAGAGGTTCAAGGATCAAGTCTGTGCAAATTACGTTTTTAGGAACCAGTTCCGGAGTACCCACGCGATCGCGCAATGTGTCCAGTGTGACGTTGCGTCTCCCTCAACGGGCAGAGTTTTGGCTGTTTGACTGTGGTGAAGGCACTCAGCATCAGCTTTTACGCAGTGAACTCAAAACCAGTCAACTTCGCCGTATTTTTATCACCCATTTGCACGGTGATCATATCTTTGGCTTAATGGGACTACTGGCTAGCTGTGGTTTAGCAGGTAATGTTGATCGGGTTGATATTTATGGTCCTCCTGGTCTTAATGATTACTTAAAAGCGTGCGGCAAATACTCTCATACTCGTTTTTCATTCCCCACTCAGGTACACACCGTTAGCCCCGGCATTATTTACGACAATGAGGAATATACGGTAATCTGTGGAGCGCTTAAGCATCGTGTGACGGCGTTTGGATATCGCATCGTTGAAAAAGATCGTCCGGGACGATTTGATGTGGAAAAAGCCAAGGCATTAAAGATTCCACCCGGACCAATTTATGGTCAACTTAAACGGGGAGAAACCGTCACCCTAGACGATGGACGTAAAATTCAGGGCAAAGACTTGTGTGGAGAACCCGAAATTGGGCGTAAATTTGTTTACTGTACGGATACGGTTTATTGTGATGGAGCAGTAGACCTTGCTCAGGATGCTGATGTGTTAATTCATGAAGCAACGTTTGCTCATCAGGATTCTCAACTGGCATTTGAACGGTTACATTCCACATCAACAATGGCGGCGCAAGTGGCGTTAAGTGCTGGCGTTAAGCAGTTAATTATGACCCATTTTAGCCCGCGCTATGCACCCGGAAATAACATTGGGTTAGAGGATTTGCTTAAGGAAGCCCAAGCCATTTTCCCAAAAACAAAATTGGCGTATGATTTCTTCAGTTACGAAATACCCCGGCGTCGTGTCCCAGAGTTAGTGGTAGAGGGGAGATGAGGGGTGTGTAAGCTCAAGGGGCGGGTTAAGACAGCTAAAAAGGAGACAGGGTGTAGGGTGTAGGGTGTGGGGTGTAGGGTGTAGGGTGTGGGGTGTAGGGTGTAGGGTGTGGGGTGTGGGTAAATTCAGGAGGTTTACAATCAGGCGTGGGAGTTGGAAGAGAAGATTGCAGAGAATGTAGCGTAGTTATTGAAATTGTAGGAGAAACCATGAATATTAGTTTAAAACCGGAACATGAAGAATTTATTCAATCTCAAGTGGTAAGTGGAAGATTTGCCAATCAGGAGGAAGTAATTGATATGGCTTTTCGCTTGTTAAAAAAGCTTCAGGGTGAGTATGAACAATGGATAGAGGAAACGCGGAATAAAATTGATGTAGGGATTGCAGAACTTGATCGAGGGGAAGGATTAGATGGGGACACTGTTGTCGCGGTGATTTTAGAGAGATTTAAACAAGCCCGTCAAGAGATAGAATGAGTCGTTATCTGATTTCACCTTCTGCGAGTCGGGATTTGAATGCTATTGCTGACTATTTCTTGACTAGGAATGTGGACGCTGGAGAGAGGTTATTTCAGGAGTTCACTAAAAAGTGTCAATACATAGCACAATTTCCTAACTTAGGGAAAAGTTACAGTTATCTGCGACCTTCATTACGAGGGTTACCTTTAGATGGATATATTATTTTATATCGACTTGTTGAAGATGGGGTTGAAATTGTGCGGGTGGTGAGTGGTCGTCAAGATTTAGAATCCTTGTTTTCTGAGTCGGATGAAGAATGAGGCAAAAGGCAAGCTTTATGAGCTATTAAAGCTTATAGTTTAGCCCAGTCAGTACGAAAGATTCATTGTAAGTTAGGAGGGGGAATGCGAAAAGAACGAGTGCAATATACGTCGCCTTTGGATGCACTGATAGCCGTAGCCAAGCGACTCAGTTTGTATGAAAATCAGCAAAATATGGACTCTGAGGATTTTTTTGATCGCTATAGTAAAGCTCAGCTCTCAGATGCGGCAGTTTTTATTGAATGGGCGAATGATTATCGTCACTATTTAGGGTTACGCCAGGACTTAGAAAAGCAGTTGCAAAATGTTGCATAAAGCTCTGGTAGACTATCTAGAAAATGTAGGTTTAGTGAACTGCTCCGGTAGCCATCTCTAAAACTTTATGCGTAGAGACGTAGTTGTCTACGTCTCTACATCGGTCACATTTACCACATCATCACGGCTGTTTCTCCGGCGCGATCGCTATAGTAGAGACGGATACGTAAAACATATCGACGCCCCCGAAATAACCTGACCTTAATCTCAGCATTGTAGTCTTCACCACTATCGTCATCTCCGGTAAGATAACGAAGTTCACCGTCAACCTCTTCAAACAGAACCATAACTGTGTCTGATGTGCCAAACGTGCGAATCATATAGGATCGCGTCGCATTAGGTTCGATCCGGAAATTCATCTGTTCCCCTGGCGCGATGGTTAACGGAACCGATTGAAAGGGTTTTAATTCGGTGTAATCCTCCTCTTCTAAAAGTGGATAAAACTGCTTAACCCAAGTCGTATCCCGTTCCGATAATCCAGGTTCTGGAGTTAACCCATTTTGATACTGTGGCGGTTCTTTGATTAAACCCGCACCAAAGGGATAGTGCATAACTGAGTTGGGGTCCCAGTTTGACCCTTGCACCATATCCGGGTTAATCTTGCGAATGATATTGTAATAGGTGGTTTCTCGATCCCAATTATTCGGAGGTGCAGCGAGTGAAGCGTAAACCGCTTCTTCGTCCCAAACAATTCCAGCATTAGGATTTTGGTGCTCGTGAGGAAGTCCGAGTGTATGACCAATCTCATGAATGGCGGTGTTAATTTCTCCCGGAAATCGGGTTAAATCCCAACCAAAATTCATGGTTCGCTCATCCCGCCCGATATTGAGAATATCTCTGCCAATATAAGACCAAGCGCCATCTCCACGCAGGAAACCAATCCGGATTTCTGCCTCATCTGGTAAATTGACTTCTTTAAATTCGAGACCCATTCCCACCTGTTTCCAGGTGTTAAAGGCTTGACGCACAACATTTTTTTCAGTCTCAGTGGTTGCCCACTCTGTTGGCTGATCGAAGAAATAATAATGTAAGATTGTGCCGTTTACCCATTTTTTATCCAGGAATTGGATCAGATTGGCACGATTGCGATCTACAATCTCTGACAAGTCACGCGGCGCTACTTCAGGGAGTGAGCAATAGGAATAGTTTCCGCCTTCGTCAGCGGATATGGATGCCGCTGATTGCTCTTGTTCATTGAACGGGTTGGTATTTGATTGAACCATCGGAGTTCTCCTAATTTAATAATTTGTCATTCGTCCTTCGTCATTCGTCCTTCGTCATTTGTCATTTGTCATTCGTAGGATTTACGCAAAGGCTCTATATGTAGGGTGTGTTAGCGTAGCGTAACGCACCATTGCCACGATAGTTGGCGTAGCTGCGTAAGTCCTGATTCCTCAAGTCGGGGCGGGTTTAGTTGCATCTGGGTGTAACCAAAAAGGTAGTAGTGAAAGTTACCCCTACATAATCTCCCCCATCCCCCAGACGTGCCATGGCACGTCTCTACAAGCTTTTTCTATTCAGCTTTCTGCCTGCTTGCTGTAGAATTATCCATCTAATAGAGAACGAGTGTCTTTTGTGTCCATGCGTGGACCGAAACTCGTAACTAACTTTGCCGCCGCTTTAGATCCTAACTCTCCAGCTTGAGCATAACTCATCCCATGAGTCAGTCCGTAAAGAACCGCGCCAGCATACATATCTCCGGCGCCAACGGTATCAACAGCTTTGACAGGGATTGCATCAATCTCGATTATCTCTTGTCCATCAAAGATTACCGATCCTTTCGGTCCACGGGTAATCGCAAACCCTTTAGCCAACCCTTTCAAGTAATCAACAGCAACCGTGAGATCCTCAGTGTCCGCCATTTTTAGGGCTTCGCTTTCATTGGCAAAGAGGAAATCCACGCCTGAATCGATGATTTCCAGCAATCCATCTTTAAAGAACTTCACCATATTCAGATCAGACAGGGATAGGGCGATTTTTTGACCTGCGGCTTTGGCAAGATCTCTGGCTTGAATCGCCGCCGCTTTGCTAGCAGCACCCGTGACCAAATACCCTTCAATATAGGTATATTTAGACTGTGCGATCGCGTCAGGAACTAATTCTGCTTCTGAGAAGCTAGCGGAAATTCCCAGGAACGTATTCATCGTGCGATCGGCATCTGGCGTCACAAACACTAAGCATTTACCCGTAATTCCAGCTTCAGGAGGATGGTATTGTAGGTTTGTGTCAACCTTAAAGCGGAGCAAATCCCCCAGGTAAACCTGTCCGTCTTCATCATTGGCGACTTTACAAGAATAGAAGGCTTTACCCCCAAATTGGCTCAGGGCAATCATTGTATTTGCCGCCGATCCCCCACCGCCGCGCTTCATTGACTGACCCTCTAAGTGTTTCAGGATCTTGTGCTGGTGATCTTCTTCAATTAAAGTCATCACCCCTTTATCAATGCCCAGTTCTTGAAGTAGTTCTGGGGAAACTTCTAATTCAATGTCCAAAAGGGCATTACCGAGACCGTATACATCGTAGTGTTGAGTCATCTTGATTCGTGGCTAGATCCCTCGTCCATAATGGGTATGGGTTTCGCAGGAAAGCCAAGCTCCTAATTATAGTCCTGTTCAATCCAACTGCTATCCTATTGTGCCATCCTTTACCAGCTCAAGTGTGAGTCATGAACTTGATTTGAATAGGTTGTAGGTTGGGTTGACGCAAGGAAACCCAACGGAATCTAGGGCTAAGGTTCCCTGCTACAAGCCGAATCCAATTCATCAAATAAGGTGTGCCACGCCAGTAGGTTCTGATAGCAGCTACCTTGACAGGTTAGGACATTCTTTACTCCTCTCTCGCTCTACGCAAGCCTCACCAGTGAAGGCACTCTTAATTATGGCTGGTAATGTTCAATGATATTCGTGATTGCTATATATAACCCTAATAGGTTGACACTCCCCGCTCTAAAGACGCGGGGATTCTTGGTTCTCCGACCCGCCGTTAGACGACAGGATTGCTCCAATCGCCCAAGAGGGCAGATCTCCCCAAGCGTAGTTTCCGGCGTGCCCCGCCGTACTTAATCCTTTTTGCAGGATGTTTAGACTGGCTGCGATATCTCTGTCTTCAACGTATCCACAGTTTTCACAAACATGAGTCCGTTGGGACAGAGATTTTTTAACTCTATGGTGACACTTTGGACAATCAACAGAGGTATAGTGCGGGGGAACCGCTACCGTTACTTTCCCGTATTTATGTCCAAAGTATTCCAGCCATTGCCTGAAGGTAGACCAGCCTGCATCAGAGATGGATTTAGACAAGTGACGATTTCTTACCAACCCTTTCACATTTAAGTCTTCATAAGCTACCAAATCGTTAGATTGGATAACGGAATATGCAACTCGCTTGCAGTATTCTTTTCGCTGCCTACTTACTCTTAAATGCTTTCGAGCATATCGTTTTCTTGCCAAATGATAGTTTTTTGACTGTGGTTTGGCTCCCTTACGGTACTTTTTAGACTTTTGGCGATTAGCTCGATTGAGCTGTCTTTCCGATTTGCGGTAGAATTTTGGTGACTCCTCTGTATGACCATTGGAGTCAGCCAAAAAATACTTAATACCCAGATCCAACCCAACGACTCTGCCAGTGGGCTTAGTTTTTACTCGGACATCAGCTTTAACCGCAAATTGTACGTAATACCCGTCGGCACGTCTGACTAACCTTACTCGTTTGATTTGGTTGAGCTGATAGAAGTTTAGGTCATAAGTACCTTTGAGTTTAAGTCGCCCTATTCCTTTTTTGTCAGTGAAGGTGATGGCTTTCCGGTTCTCTGACAGCTTCCATCCTGATGTTTTGTACTCAACCGAACGGCAGTTTTTCTTAAACTTAGGAAAACCTTTGGGTCCTTTAACCTTTTTTCGACAATTTTCGTAGAAACGAGTAATCGCACTCCAGGCGCGATCAGCAGACGCTTGACGAGCTTGAGAGTTGAGTTGATCAGCAAAGCTAAACATGCAAGCCAATACACGGCAATACTTGCTGAGGTCATACTTATCAATACCTTGATTGTCCATCCAGTATCGCAAGCATTTGTTTCGGACAAACTGTGCTGTCCGAATTGCCTCATCGATTGCCGCATATTGAGTTGGTTTAGCTTTTACCTTGAACTCAAAAACTATCATCTTTCTTTTTGATGATTACGCTCCTATTTTAGCGTAAAATAATAGAAATGTGTTAAACTCTGGTGCGATCGCGCTAACCTCTAACCCCCCTTGGCACCATCCCCAACTGTTACCCCATCTAAATTACAGGTTAATCACAATCAAACCCATCATGGCGGATCTTCCCAACCAACCGTGGACAATTTCATCAGCCGATTTATTTAAGAAACTGGATGTTTCTGAGGATGACGGACTCTCGGACACCGAGGTGCAACAGCGACGGGAACAGTATGGCGCGAACCGTCTGCAAGAAGCCCAGCGTCGCGGACCTTTACAAATCCTGATCGAACAGTTCAAAAGTTTAGTCATTGGGATTCTCGCCATTGCCGCTATTCTATCCTTTGCCTTTGCTCAGTGGATTGAAGGGATTGCCATTGTTTTTGCCATCTTAATTAACGCCGCCATTGGCTTCTTCATAGAGTACCAAGCCGTGCGTTCCATGGAAGCCTTGCAAAACCTGAGTAGCACCGAAGCCAAAGTGCGTCGCCAAGGACAGATGCAGGAGATTGACGCGGAAAACTTGGTACCCGGAGACATGGTACTCCTGGAAAGCGGAGATCTGATTCCGGCAGATATGCGGCTGACGGAAACCTCGAAAATGCAGGTGAATGAGTCGTCCCTTACAGGTGAATCCGTCTCCGTTACCAAAACCACAGAACCGATAGAAGGAGATGTGGAACTTGCCGATCGCACCAATATGCTGTTCAAAGGGACAGCCCTAACTCGCGGTTCCGGGGAAGGGGTGGTTGTGGCAACAGGAATGCAGACTGAATTGGGTCACATTTCTAAATTAACCCAAGAAGCCAAAACCGAGGAAAGTACTCCCCTAGAAAAACGGCTGAATCAACTGGGACGCCGTTTGATTTGGGTCACTCTAGTTATTGTCGTCCTGATTGCCATTTCCGGCATTATTGTGGGCAAAGATATTCGCCTGATGGTGGAAACCTCCGTCGCCCTAGCTGTCGCCGCGATTCCCGAAGGACTACCGATTGTGGCAACGATTGCCCTAGCGCGAGGGATGTGGCGCATGGCAAAGCGGAACGCCCTAATTAATAAACTGGCGGCGGTGGAAACCCTAGGGGCGACTAGCATTATTTGTACGGATAAAACCGGAACCTTAACCGAAAATCGGATGACGGTGAGTCATATTGTCCTCGACTCCGGTGATGTTCAAATTAGTGGTGAGGGATTAGAACCAGAAGGAGAGTTCACCCAAGAGGATGAAACCCTGAACCCCTTAGAGCATGATAGTCTCCGCCCCGCCTTAGAAGTTGGCGTCTTATGTAATAATGCAGCATTACAACCGGAAGACTCTAATGAAAGTCGAGTTATCGGTGATCCGATGGAAGTGGCGCTGCTGATTGCGGGGGCAAAAGCGGATCTGCGGCGCGAAGAACTACTAGAAGAGATGCCCGAAGTGCGGGAAGAAGCGTTTGATCCCGACACTAAAATGATGGCGACGCTGCATAAAAGTAATGGTAATTATCGCTTTGCCGTCAAAGGCGCACCGGAATCTGTCCTAGAGGTGTGTACCCGTATCTTAACCCCAGACGGTGAAAAAGAACTCAGCGATCGCGACGCCTGGAAGCAACGCAGTAATGACCTCGCCGCGCAAGGGTTACGGATTCTGGCATTGGCACAAAAAACGGTGGAGAGTGAAGATGCTAAACCCTACGAAGATCTAACCTTTTTAGGCGTCGTGGGCTTACTTGATCCCCCCCGCCAAGAAGTACGGGCGGCAATTGAGGAATGTCAAAACGCGGGAATTCGGGTGATTATGGTGACAGGGGATCAACCCGTAACCGCCCGAAATATTGGTTTAGCCGTTGGGTTAACCGATGATGAACAAGCGGATGTGGTGCAGGGGAAAGACTTAAAAAGCCCCAAAGAATCCTCTTCGGAGGAACGTGAACGCTTAGTCAAAACCCCGATTTTTGCCCGGGTATCTCCAGAACAAAAATTGAACCTGATTACTTTGCACCAAGACACCGGGGCAATTGTGGCAATGACGGGGGATGGGGTCAATGATGCCCCCGCCCTCCAAAAAGCCGATATTGGTGTCGCCATGGGACAACGAGGCACCCAGGTGGCAAAAGAAGCGGCGGATATGGTGCTGCAAGATGACGCCTTTTCCACGATTGTCGCGGCAGTGGAACAGGGTCGAGCCATCTTTAACAATATTCGCAAATTCACGATTTTTCTGCTATCCGGGAATGTCGGTCAAATTATGGCAGTCACCGCTACCTCGTTAGTCAATGCGCCCTTACCCATCTTGCCTCTACAAATCTTATATCTGAATATCATTAACGATGTCTTCCCCGCCCTGGCGCTGGGTGTGGGTGAAGGATCTCCCACCCTCATGGAAGAACCCCCCCGTGATCCCAAGGAGTCGATTATCACCAAGCGTCACTGGGCAAGCATCGCGGGATATGGTGTAATCATAGCTGCCCCGGTTTTGGGTTCCTTTTACCTCGCCTTCAACTGGTTAGGACTAGAAAAAAATCAAGCAGTTACCATATCATTTCTCACCATCGCCTTTTCCCGACTATGGCACGTCTTCAATATGCGCGATCGCGGATCAGGTGTACTGGTTAACGAAGTCACCCGCAATAAATACGTCTGGGGTTCCCTGATCCTGTGTACTGGATTCCTCGCCGCTGCTATTTATCTCCCCATCCTCTCCGATATCCTGCAAACTCATGCCCCTAGCCTACAGGGTTGGTTACTCATCCTGGGAATGAGTTTAGTTCCCTTAGTCATTGGGCAGATTGGCAAATTAATCGCGGATCGAACGACAAATGACAAAGGACAAAAGACAAAGGACGATCCCCACCGTTAACTTTAATGTCCACCTACTTAAAAATGCCTCTTGAGGTAGATGCCAGCCCTAACGCTGCTATCCTAGGTTAAAGTGTTAACCCAGAACCTGAACAATCCTCAAAATAATCTGAAATTCATACAAATCGTTTTTCTGTCTTTACTGGAACATTCAGATAAAACTGGGAAATCAGGACATTAAATTGTCCCCAACCGTCACCTGAAACACAAGGAGAAGAGTATGCCCGACAATACAGTTTTCTTAGAAAAAGTCAAAAAGCAGGGTCAATTAGAAGACATTTACGACGCCCGTGATGTCACTGAAGTAGTGTTCCGCACCATGCGCGACTTAATGAACACAGACGCTTCAGATCGGGTCGAATCAGAATTGCGTCAAAACGATGGATCTGTACCGACTCCAGCCGAAGAACAGCAAAAAGAAATTGCCGATCTGTGGAAAGATACTAATCCCATTGTCAGCTTCCTGAGTCGGATTCGTCCCCCTCTCGAATTTGATGCTGATACCTTCTTGTTTAGAATCCGTCAAGAAGCCAGCTTACCCAAAGGAGTTAGCCCAGAAACGGTAGTAAAAGCCATTTTTTCTGCCACTAAAGATGAGTTGTCTGAGGAACGAGTCAAAGAAGTTGCTGAGTTTTTACCGCCTAAAATTAAACAAATGTGGCAGCAAGCGTAGTTAGTTATTTGTCATTAGTCCTTGGTCATTTGTCCTTTGCTTGTATGAATGTGTAGGGGCGGGTTTTAATAACGCTGCGGTTCCAACCACTAACTGACCTAAACCCGCCCCGACCAAGTCCGATAAGTTTTAAATATAGCAACCGCCATAGCGGTTAGGACACATCATTTATGTAGAGACGCGCCATGGCGCGTCTGGAACAATGGTGCCTTCGCTTATTCAGCAGACCCTATTTAAGCAGGGGTCAAATGCTGTGATGTCAATTACTGTCGCACATCGGTTACGCGCCAACTCAGCTTAAGATTGATCCAGAAATTCCACACTGTCACCGCCGCGATCGCGATTAACTTAGAAACATATTCATTGATGCCAAAGACATTAAACAATAAATTCACGAGTAACACATTGAGAATGAGTCCAGCTAAACAGATCCCATTAAACTTCAAAAATCGTTCAAACCACTGACGCAATCCCGGTTGATGTTGAGAAATATCGCCAAATGTCCATACATCATTCCACAAGAAATTGTTGAACATGGCGACTTCAGCCGATAGAGCCGCACTGAGCGTTAATCCCAATCCCAGTTTATTTCGCAGCAGATAAAAAATTGCAATATCGACAAAAACTCCACTGAAGCCGACTATACTAAAGCGAATAAATCGACCAATAGATCCTAGGGATAAACGCAAGCGCAGTAAGTGTTGTAAATACTCCACATACTGTTTCCACGTTACTTTACTTTCGCCCACTTGACGTTCTTGAAACACATACCCCACTTCCCCAATCTCAGGAATTTTACCTCGACCCAAGACTTCAATCAAAATTTTGTATCCCAGGGGATTTAAAGGGCGATCAACTAAACAGTTACGACGCACCATAAAATAACCACTCATCGGGTCAGAAACCCGACCGATAACTCCCGGTAAAAGAATTAACCCAATCGTCTGAGCGCCACGGGATAAAAAGCGGCGGATAATACTCCAATCATTCACACCACCACCTTCAACATGGCGACTCGCAACGGCTAAATCTGCGCCCCCTTGGATCTGACTCCATAGCTGCAATAACAGTTCGGGGGGATGCTGGAGATCCGCATCAATTACCCCCAAAACCTCTCCCCGCGCTACTTGCCATCCTCGAATTACAGCGGTAGATAATCCCCGTTCCTCAATTCGCCGCATCACTTTTAGCTGAGGATAATTTGTGAGTTCCTGCGCCACTTTCCAAGTGTCATCAGGACTATTGTCATCAACGACAATCAGTTCATAGTTCCCCGCCAGTTGCGAATCAAGTAATCGGCTCACTTGTTCGACAAGCTGGGCAAGATTTTTCGCTTCTTTATAAGTGGGAATAATCAGGGAAAATCGCAGGGGACGTTCTTCCGTTGTGGATAAGACAGTCGTTAAATCTGGAACCACAAAGGAACCAGACGGAACAGGTAAGAGGCAATTAGCTGAATTGACATTCATCGGCTGTTTTTCAAGTCGTCTCCAAGGAGATTAATCCCAAAAATAACTAAGGTCTAAATTTATCATTTATGTTTAATAATATCAGGAATTTTCGCCTCAACGATCGCACTTTTTTGAGAGTCTTTCCAGAGTTTTCCGATCACAAATGTGAAGGGTGAAAGTCGAATTCGCAGCCCCCCTTCCACAAAATAGAATGCTCCGCCCGCCGTCGTCATAAGCATATCAACTCCGTCGAAAGCACCATACCACTTAGGCAGTGTTAAAGCATGATCAGAGACAGCTTTTGAGCCAAGGTTCATCGCCACCAAGATCGGCGGCTCATCAGTCGTCCCATGAATGAGTACACACCAAAGACCATCCTTTCTCGAACACAGTAGGGTACGCTTCCCACTCTGAATTAAGCGACTTTTAAACCGAATTTCGGCAAGCTGGTGAATCAGCACAAAGGTCGAGTGGTTCCGGCTATATGGCTCGAAACTTTTTTGGTTAATTGGACCAAAATGCCACACACAAGCCGGGTTATCAAACATATCCTCCCTCACATAGCAATCATGACCAATCCAATCTCCTGTATCCTCTCGTTGATGCATGCCGAGCGCACCAGAAAATTCCTGCTCTGTTCCTTGATAAATTGAAGGGATTTGAGGTCCTAGAACCAAGCAAGCAATAGCAAAATGAAGACGGACGCGAGCCTCGTCTTGATTAGGGATACGACTCAAAAATTCGTGAAATATGCGAGTTGTGTCTTGGTTATCCAAGAACATAATATTGTTCCTCCAACCCGCATGATAGGGCTGTGATGGAGTCAGAATTCCACAAAAATATTCGGCAAAACCCCCTAGCCAGTTGGCATCAGCAAGAGAGTGCTTGACAATATAGTAGGTTGGATAATCTAGTAAATTTGAGAATTTGGCACTATTATATGCAATCAATTCTTCGTGGCTACTTCCAGCGTGTTCGGCGATCTGTAAAAACTGATGTTTACCCAGGTACTTAGCAAACCGTGATATTTCCTCAACGCAAGGTTCCCAAAAATCTAGACCAACATGACGGGCTGAATCGTATCGAAAGCCATCAATATCCGTTTGAGCAATCCAGTATTTCAAGTGTTGAATCAGCAGTTCGCGAACATAGCTTGTTTCTGTACGCCAATCTTCCAAGAAGCCAAAGAGTCTTTGATTCACCATATCGGTGTATTCCGGACCGTGAAACAGGGAGGTGTTGCGGACTTCTACCGGAAAAGGCATCACAGCGGTATCATCACCGTGTACATATTTGAATTCTCCACCAGGAGGACCTCCATATTCTTCCCACTGAATACTATCAGCGATGTGATTATTAACCACATCTAAAATTACAGCGATGTCAGCTTCATGGGCTTTAGCCACCAGTTCACGTAAACAGGCTAGTGTTCCTAGACGTGGCTCAACCATCAATAGGTTGATGGGATGATAGCCGTGGTATCCGTCAGCGGCGTTGACATACACAGGACTGAGAATAATGGCTCGTATTCCTAATGATTTTAAGTAGTTGATTTTCTCAATCACACCACGAATTGTGCCACCATGGCTAGCGTATGGACAAGACGGATCGTACTTGACCGCACCTAAACCCGTGCGATGGCGGTCTGAACCTCGAGCAAATCGATCAATGATTATCGAGTAAAACAGACGTGCATTCCAATCGGTAGGGCTAGGTGTCATGGCGACAACGGGCTTTGGTCCATACAACGGTTGATTGTCAACAAACCCAAGGAACACGGATGGGATCTCAGCCATTGACCGAGGCGCTTCATCGCAGACCAACAGAAAACGTGAGTGTTGACTGGTATGCTCATTACCGAACTTATCCAAATAACCCAGCCAGTATCGACATCCTCCCCCACTACTGATCGGTGGTAGGATGACTGAAAACATTTTGAACCCATTTTCGACAACGCTTTCCGTCTCGGCTGTAATTTGATGGGAATCGCAATATCCTTGTCCATCATTCAACTCATAGATGATTTGACCGCAATCTGGATGTTTATCAACAGCGACACCAAATCTGATGCGGATTTTTTCCTCACTCCTAAATACCCAAGTAAATGGTGCAGTACCGGGTTCAAGATTGACTTCACAGTATTCTTTAAAGTAGCGCATACAAGATCTGATGGATAACGTTGGGAATTTTTACCTCGTTGACTTGACTTCCTCTGTGACGGTGTGCTACGAATTCCGTCATTTTTGAAAATCGATGTCGAGTAGCAAATGAATAACATCATACGACAACAAGTGTGGCAAACGAAAGGTAAAACGCTTCAATGAGGGCGGCGTTGTTAAGACGATAAGTCATATAAGGTTTGTCCCTGTGTCACCAGCGCTCCCCAAGCTTGTCTCCCTGACTCTCCTAAACCTCTGATTGGTCTATTTGATTTGTGCAATTTAGAATAACTAAAAAAAACAAACTGTAGTTACTAAAAGCTAGCAATTACAAGAATTTTGCCAATCTATGTCAATCACCCAAAAACCTATTTGTTTGTACAAATCATTTAGACAAACCTTAAAAACAGCTTAATTTACAAAAATTTACATACAATTTTCGGTCTATGTCCGGCGGCTTGTGGCAAAATATAGCAAAGCTTAAATCGAATAAAATCACTCAAAAAGTGAGATTCAAATCAACAAGCCTTAAATCATAATGAGGAGGACATCAACGGTCGATACCAGGGGAATCTATCCCCAACCCAATACCCAGGCAAACTTACGTTTGTTTTGTTTTCCCTATGCCGGAGGTGCGGCTCGGATATTTCGGACATGGGGCGATAGCCTACCCAAAATGGTCGAGGTTTGTCCTGTGGAATTGCCAGGACGGGGAAAGCAGATCCGGTTAGCTCCTTTTACCCGATTACAACCCCTGGTTGAAGCACTTGCTCAAGCCCTACTTCCCCATCTAGATAAGCCCTTCGCCTTCTTTGGTCACAGTATGGGCGGATTGATCTGCTTTGAGCTGACCCGTCACCTGCGTCAACAGTACGGCTTGAATCCCGTTCACTTGTTTATCTCAGGTCGTCGCGCCCCGCACCTACCCGCTCGTCATTCACCCATTCACGGGCTACCCGATTCCAAGTTCCTGGACAGGTTACGCCGTTTAAATGGTACACCTCAAGCTGTGTTGGAGAATGCCGAACTGATGGAGTTGCTGCTTCCTATCCTGCGATCAGATTTTGAGGTGTTGGAAACATATATTTATACATCTGAGTCACCCCTGAATTGTCCTATTTCTGCTTTTTGTGGTTCAGATGATCCAGAAGCTCATCCGGATGAGGTGGGAGAGTGGCAGATGCAAACGCGGACTTCATTCTCATTAAATACACTGCCTGGAGATCACTTCTTTTTGCATTCCGCTGAACCGTCGCTGTTGAAAATTATTACCCAAAAATTGTTACATCATATTTCTATGATTGTCCATCAATAATTAATGGCTATGCCTTCAACCCAACAGAATCATGACCGAAAAGGAGATAAGAATGAATAGGGAAAACCAGGCTGATCAGGAAGACCGGGTAATTTACAAAGTTGTCAAGAATCACGAACATCAGTATTCTATTTTGCCCGCCGACTGGGAAAATCCTCTAGGTTGGTGGGATGGAGGCAAACGTGGTTTCCAGACGGAATGTCTGAGCTATATTCAGCAAGTCTGGACAGATATGCGCCCGAAAAGCCTACGCCAGAACATGGACGATTCTGTGAGCAAAGTCGTTTGACAGAACAGGTTTAATAGATGGAAAACCCACAATTATTAGCCAAGGTTAATCCCCCGAATTGGTTAAAATTTCTGGTAATAAGTTTGATTGCTATAGGTATTTTCTTTCGCTTTGCCCATATTGGACAAAAATTTTACTGGGGTGATGAATGTTTTACCTCCCTAGCGATTTCTGGTCACACACTAGCTGAGGTTCAACAGGAGATCTTTAATCATCAGACTCCCATTCCGGTTACGACTGTAGAAAAATATCAACATATTGATCCAGAGCGAACTGTGGCTGACACCGTGAACTACTTAATCACTTCAGATCCACAGCATCCGCCTTTGTATTATGCGACGGTGAGATTGTGGGCGCAAGTATTTGGGGATTCTCCTGTGGTTTTAAGGAGTTTATCAGCGCTTTTTAGTCTGTTAATATTTCCCAGTGTGTACTGGCTGTGTTTAGAGTTATTTGAATCTCCAGTTGTGGGATGGATAGCCATGGCATTAATGGCTGTTTCTCCCTTACAAGTCGTCTTTGCCCAAGAAGCACGCCAATACAGTCTTTGGATGGTAACGGTTCTTATCTCAAGTGCGGCTTTATTGCGAGCTATTCGTCGGGATAATAAATTGGGTTGGGCGGTGTATGCTCTTACGTTAACCTTGGGGTTATACACCCATTTGCTAACAGTTTTAGTCGTGACAGCATTCGGCATTTATGTTGTTATCAGTCAACGTCGCATCCAAACAATACTTAATTATATTATGAGTGCAGCCGCTGCTTTTTTGCTGTTTACCCCTTGGATAATTGTGTTTATAAATAACCTGGAAACAGCCTTACAACTAACATTTGGGTGGACGTTAAAAATAATAGATAATCCTTGGGATAGAATCGCTATTTTTTTGATGAGAGCCACCCGAACATTTTTTGATATTAATTTAGCTTCCGACTCTTTTTGGATTGAAACGGTTACTCAAGAAAGCCCTTTTGTGTATGGCATTTTTACATTGACATTAGCTTCAATTTTAATTGTTTTTTTGTCAATAATTTTTGCTAAAATTATACCCAAAAATGCGGGAACATTTCTCGTTTGCATGGCTAGCTTTACGGGAATATTTATACTAGCTTATGATCTGATTTTTGGCGGAATTCGCTCTCTTTTGATTCGTTACCAGTTACCCTTATGTTTAAGTCTAGAAATTGCTATTGCCTATGGAATAACGTTTTATGTTTTTGCCCCCAAAAGCCATGAAAAAATTGTTGGTGGAGTAATCATAGCCGGGTTAGTTATAGCCGGATTAGTTTCTGATGTCACGCTTTTTCAAGCCGAGAGTTGGTGGACACAAATAGAAGGAAAATACATTATGAACATCGCGCAAATAACTAATCAATCAGAGAGTCCTTTGTTGATTAGCAATAACTCGCCTCTAATGGTTGGAACAATCCTCGCCTTAAGTCATCGTTTAGAACCAAAAGTTCACTTACTTTCCCCCCTGGATAATCAGTTGATTAAGATTCCGCAAGATTACCGTCAGATTTTCTTATTTTATCGTAAAAATAGTTGGTTTAATCAACTCGAACAGGATGAAGATTATGATCTTACCTATGCCTTTGATTTGCCGGGTCCATTGGGAGGATTGTGGCGATTTGAAAAACTGGCACGATCCTAGTTTAAGGATCGAGGGAGTAACTGAAAAACGCTGTAGCGCTTTTCAGGCAGTTGTTTCCAAGATGACTTGAGGATTGTCAACAGCTTTTAATCGTTGATCCAAATAATCCGATCACTTTCTCTAATGTCTCTGGCGCAAAAAGTGCCTGTTCGTCGAGACAAAGAGATGGCTCAACAGGAATCAACCTTTGATTTAACTGGTCTTGATGCCATCGCCCACCTGTAATATGGAGAAGAATGATCGCCGTCCGGTCAATCTGTTCATCGGTTACAGCCTTGTGCAGAGTCGCAAGGGCTACGCCTGCAGCTGGCTCGATATGGACTCCTTCAGTTTCTTTGAATAGTTCAATGGCACGGATGGTTTGGAGATTATTAGCTATTAACATATCGCCCTGACTTTCCGTCAGCACATCAAAGACTCCTCCTTTAACCGAATAAGGGGGTTGTCGATTTGATAAAACATCAGCCACAATTTGCTGTATTTGCTTCTTCCCAATTTGGCTGTCAATGCTGACTAACTCTCGCCGTTTTGAATGCCAGGAGTTGTAAATCGGAACAAAGGGAAAATTTTGGCTCAACATCAGGCGTGGGAGTTTTTGACCAAATTGACCATCAGCAACCAGCCTCTTTGCTGCTTCATGAACAGCAATTCCCCCAGCACCACTGCCGATCGCTTGAAAGTAGTAGTCTGGCAATTGTCCAATCTGCTCAACAGCATTGAGTAGAGTTGTACCAATTCCATCACGTCGTCCCACATTTTTCACACCTCCCTCGATAAAAAAACCGTTAAGTTGTGATACACGATTGGCAAGAGCGATCGCATCGTAATAGTCGGTGAAGCCAGTCAAAGACACAACCTTTACATAGGGATCGAGGGGTTGGGAAAACTGCATTTTGCCGAGTCCGCTTTGAGGAATAATGATCAGACATGGCACTTGATTCTGGGAACAAACATGGGCAAACGCTGCCGCCGTATTGCCGGCTGAGGGAACAACCAAAATACCGTCGTGTTTATCTGGAATTCGCGAAAGCACGGCGTAGGCTTCCAGATCTTTGAAGGTAGCGCTTTCAAGTGTGGCACCTTTTTCTGACCAATAACCGTTGAAGGCGATCCAGAGGTTGGGAAGACCTAAACGTTGGTTAAGTTTTTGACTTTGGTACGTTACTGTTCCCCCTGCTCTACTCGTTAAGTTACGAATGATCGGCAGCCAGCTTCTATATCGAAAAATACCTGGACTATGCTCATCCGGCTTAAACTGTTTAGTCGAGTAGTTTGTTGTCAGTAGTGTCGGCTCGTGTTGAGTTGGACATTCCAAGATGAACCCATTGTCATCGAGTTGAGTTTGACAAATTGGGCACTTGATTTTATGTTGATAAGTTATCACTGATTTGAGGTTTTCAGTCATTATTTATACCGATGCTTATGGGGAGAGTAAGCAAGCTAAACCATGCAATCACAGTTTAACCTAGATTCAGGTTGTGTGGATCAATAAAATGGAATAGAATATCTGATAATTAAGGCGTAAAAAGTTTTGCTTTTTCCAGATTATGGTGTATTATATTGATCGGTATTATTCGGATGGCTTGTCCTAGCAACGCCCTGAGTAATTTCCTGAAAAAAAGCCAACAAGTTTGAAATATGGGCTAAACAATCATGCTCTTATCGGAAAATCAGCGCAAAGATTACGAAAAAAATGGATTCTTATTTCTAGGTGACTATTTCTCTCATCAAGAAATTAGCCACCTACAGAGAGAACTTGAAAGGCTACCCAAGGATGCTCCAGGTACGATTTTAGAGAACGACAATAAAACAGTACGTGCTTTGCATGGTTGTCACGAATATAGCCAAGTTCTTAAGAGCTTGGTTCAACACCATCGTTTGGTACAGCCCGCTCAACAAATTCTCAACGAACGGGTTTATCTTTACCAGTTTAAAGTGAATATGAAAGCTGCTTTCCGAGGTGATGTGTGGCCCTGGCATCAAGACTACACATTTTGGTATAAAGAAGATGGTCTACCTCGTCCTGAGGTATTAAATGTCAGTATTTTCTTGGATGAGGTTAATCATTTTAATAGTCCTCTCTATCTAATTCCTGGCTCTCACAAGTATGGATTGATTGATGTTGAAGCGAGGGAATCTAATGGTCATGGCGAAGCTGCCGATTGGCAAGCTAATTTCAGCGCTAATCTTAAGTACTGTTTGAGCCAGAATAATGTTGAGCAAATGGCAAAAAAACGTGGGATTGTTGCTCCGGTTGGTGCCAAAGGTTCTGTCCTGTTTTTTCATGGTAATATAGCTCACGCCTCTGTGCCTAATATTTCTCCTTATAATCGTCGGCAAATTATTATTACCTACAGCAGCGTCCAAAATATTCCCATCCCTAAGAAACAACGGCGACCAGAATTTTTAGTCTGCCGAGATTACACGCCATTACAACCTGAAAAAGATGATAGTCTACTACAATTTAATACGGTTTAGCGTATACCCTGTCGGTGGTGTTATGTATATTTTAAGCTGCACAATATGTTTCAATAATTTTTAATAATGTTTCCCTCGAAGCGAGTTAATAAATTAAATAGCGAGAACTTAGCCAATCGAATCGTGTAGATAATTAGAAAAAATGAAATTAACTAAGCAGTATCCCGTTGAAGATGCGTTCATCGATATAACTTCAATCAATGAAGGTGTTTTAGGGACAATAGGAACTACGCCATTAGTTAAATTAAACCGTGTTTTCAAAGATGCTAAATTTCAACTTTTTGGCAAACTGGAAATGTTTAATCCTGGAGGTAGTATCAAAGATCGTTCAGCCTTTAATATTATTAAAAATGCGATTTTTAGAGGAGAGATTCAAGCCAACAGTACAATTATTGAATCAAGTTCTGGGAATTTAGGCATAGGCTTGGCGCAAACCTGTGCGTTTCTAGGGTTACGTTTTATCTGTGTTGTTGATCCCAAAACAACCAAGCAAAATATTAACATTCTCAAAGCTTATGGGGCAGAGGTTGATCTGGTGACCAAGCCCGATCCAATCACTGGCGATTTTTTGCCCGTTCGCATTGATCGAGTTAAATTATTGCTAAGTTCTATTCCGAATAGCTTTTGGTGTAATCAATATGCCAACGTAAATAATGCCTCTGCCCATCATCAGACAATGCACGAAATAGTCACATCCCTTAATGGAAAACTTGACTATTTATTTTGTTCAACCAGTAGCTGTGGCACCCTCCGTGGCTGTGCTGAATATATTAGAAGTAACAACCTCAGTACAAAAATTATTGCTGTTGATGCGAAGGGAAGCGTCATTTTTGGCGATAAACGAGCCAAGCGACTCTTACCAGGACATGGGGCGGCGCGAGTGCCAGAATTGTTCCAACCGGGATTAGAAGATGCCTATATCCATGTATCTGATTTAGACTGTGTAGTAGGCTGCCGCCATTTGCTCCGTTGGGAGGCAATATTAGCGGGAGGCTCATCCGGAGGAGTGATCAGTGCGATCGCGAAAAAAAGAGCAGACATTCCAGAGGGGGCAACTTGTGCCGCGATTCTGTGCGATCGCGGCGAGCGCTACCTTGATACTGTCTATTCCGATAGTTGGGTTGAAGAACACTTCGGTACGTTGAATGTTACGCTGTTGAACTGATAATAGGACGCCTTGCTGACTCAGGAGACTCTGCTGAACAATTAGGGACAAAATAGCCGGGATTTTAAACTTGAGCAAGAATTGACGTTTATCAAAATCATTGTCAGACTAAATAAGAAAATCAACAACCAGCATGGAAAACTATAATACAAGCAACATTGATAACGTCCTTCTTCTCAAAGGTGATGATATTATTAATCTCTTCAAAAACCGCGAACAGGACATCCTGGATCTGGTTAAATTAACCTATAAGATACATGGTCGAGGCGATAGCACCCTGCCTCATTCTAGTTTCTTGCGTTTTCCGGATAAAAACAAGGAACGAATTATTGCCTTGCCAGCTTACTTGGGCGGTGAGATTAATACAGCAGGCATTAAATGGATTGCTTCTTTTCCCGGTAATTTAGCTAGGGGGATGGAAAGAGCCTCAGCTATTTTAATTATTAATTCGACCGAAACGGGGCGTCCACAAGCTATTATGGAAGGCTCTGTTATTAGTGCCAAGCGCACGGCTGCGAGTGCAGCACTCGCAGCGCATTTCCTGCGAGACCAGCAATCGTTGGTTACAGTAGGTTTGATTGGCTGTGGTTTAATTAATTTTGAAACGGTTCGCTTCCTTTTGAAGGTTCGCCCGGAAATCGAGACCTTGTTCCTTTATGATGTGAGTTTGGAAAAATCGGATCAATTTAAACGTAAATGTCAGCAATTATCTCAAAACAGAGAACTGGTAATTTTAGATAATCCCGATGATGTGTTAAAACATTCCTCGGTAATCGCCTTGGCAACAACAGCAAGCCAACCCCATATAGTTGATATTTCAGCCTGCCAATCCGATAGTATTATTTTACACACGTCACTACGAGACTTGTCCCCTGAAATCATCTTATCCGTGGACAACATTGTTGATGATATCGATCATGTGTGTCGGGCGCAAACATCGATTCATCTGGCTGAACAAAAAACCGGGAATCGAGATTTCATCAGATGTCCCCTGAGTGATATCCTCAATGGTGTGGCTGCTCCTCGGCAAAACAACAGTCAAATTGCTGTATTTAGTCCCTTCGGGCTTGGTGTACTTGACCTAGCTTTAGGACAACTAGCCTACCAACTAGCAGATGAGACTAATTTAGGGACTAGGCTGACATCATTTTTCCCGGTGTCATGGTTACAGCGTGAAAACGAGTAAGGGAGTGAGGAGCAATCAATACAACATCAAAGCCAATCGCTTTTTATTTGAATTCGTTAAGCCCCCAAAACTATGTATCTCATTCGTCTTCTTGTAACATCCTCTTGGAAAGTTATTGTTATTGCCGCTATCACGAGCTTACTCAGCGGATTAACGACGACAGGGATCATTGCGATTATTAATAATAGTGAAGTTGAGCCTTTAGGGGTAAATAAATTAATTATTATTGGTTTTATTTCGCTCTGCTTTTTTCGTTTTATTAGCAACATCCTTTCTCAAACTCTATTGATATCGCTGGCACAAGAAGTTATTCTAAATCTTAGAATGCTTTTGAGCAAAAGGATTCTAGAATCGCCTTTGCCTCATTTAGAAAAGCTGGGCAATCATCGTATTCTGGCTACACTGACTGATGATATTCAGTCAATCTCTAGTGTCGCTATAATTTTACCTAGAGTTTGTGTTAATGCTGTTATTGTCATCAGTTGCTTGGTTTATCTATGTTGGCTTTCTCCTACCGTGTTTCTGCTTATCCTCGTTTTTCTGGTAATCGGAATCGGAAGTTATCAGCTAACCGCTAATAAGGCAAGAGAATTTCTGGGTTTGGCTCGGGAACAGCAGGATAAACTGTTTAAAGAGTTTCGCGGTATCACCGAGGGAACCAAGGAGTTAATACTTCATGAGATAAAACGAGAAATCCTGTTGCAAGATTTGCAAGAAACCGCACAATCCTACCGACATGAAAATGTGGTTGGTATGAGTCTATTTGCGGTAGCAACAAGCTGGGCGCAAATTCTTTTTTTCGTGGCAATTGGTATCGTTATTTTTCTATTGCCCACTTTAAACAATGCTCAAAGTCATGTTTTGTCCGGTTACGTCTTGACAATTACTTATCTGATTGTGCCGTTAGATTCTATCATGACTTCCTTAACTACATTCAGTAAAGCTAGGGTGGCGCTGGACAAAATTAAGTTGCTTGATTTGAAATTAATGTCTGCTGACGAAGACAGTGATAAAGATAGGTTGAGTTTAACCACCAGTAATGAAAGGCAGACGCAGACTAATAGTATTAGCCATGAATTACCTCAGTCCGAGCCGTTAATTCCTTCCCTACAGCTCCAGTGCCTAGAACTGAGCCATGTTACTTATACCTATCACAATGAAATTGATGATTCTGTTTTTACAGTCGGATCGATTGATTTAAAATTCTACCCAGGAGAAATCGTTTTTCTGATTGGAGGCAATGGAAGTGGAAAGTCAACCTTGATCAAAATTTTAACGGGTCTTTATTATCCAGTAGATGGAAAAATATTACTCAACAGTCAAGAAATAAATGCTGAAAATACTGATTGGTATCGACAGTATTTTTCGGTGGTTTTTTTCGACTTTTACCTATTTGAAAATTGGTTGAATTCTGGTAAAATTATATCGGACGAAAATATCCATGATTATCTGGTTAAGCTGCAACTTAATGACAAGGTAAAAGTCAACAATGGTGTACTTTCAACCATAACGCTATCTCAGGGGCAGCGAAAACGTCTTGCTTTACTCTCTGCTTACCTAGAAGATCGACCGATATACGTGTTTGATGAATGGGCTGCCGATCAAGATCCTGTCTTTAAGAACGTTTTTTATACGCAAATATTGCCTGACTTGAAACAGAAAGGAAAACTTGTTATCGCGATTACTCATGATGATCAGTATTATCATTTATCCGATCGAATCATTAAATTAAATAATGGTAAAGTTGAACATGAAATATTGCCAGAAATCAATTTATTATTGAATCGATGTTAATGAACAAGAGTTGAGCAGCGATTCTCTGTTAATTATTAAGAATTGGATAAATCGTTACAGTATGGTTAATCTAGTCTCAGAAGATTTGTATATTTTCCCCTTATCCTTTGCTCAAGAACGACTCTGGTTTCTCGATCAGTTAGAACCGGGTAACACGTCTTACAATATTTCGAGTGCATTACAGCTAGAGGGTCAACTGAATATTGCGGCGTTAGAGAGCGCGATACAGGAAATCCAGCAACGTCACGAAGTTTTGCGAACAACCTTTCAGGTTATTGATGGCGTACCCTGTCAAGTCATTGCTAGCTCTGCACCCCTATCTTTATCGGTACTGGACTTGAAGGGGATGGCGTCAGAGGCGCAATGGGGTAAGGTACAACAGCATATCAGCGAAGAAGCTAGCAAACCCTTTAACCTCTCCTCAGACTCCTTGCTGAGAGTGAGCTTATTACAACTCGCTGACTCTTCTCATGTTTTACAAATCACTGTACACCATATAGTGGCAGATGTTTGGTCAGTAGGGATTTTTATTCGAGAGTTATCAATACTCTACCAAGCCTTCTGTCGAGGAGAATCTTCTCCCCTCGTCGAGTTACCCATCCAGTATGCTGACTTCGCGGAATGGCAACGGCAATGGCTGCGGGGAGATGTGCTAGAGTCTCAACTCGACTACTGGAAACAGCAGCTAGCCGGAGCGCCACCCCTGCTAGAGTTGCCTACAGATCGACCTCGTCCTCCAGTGCAAACCTTTCAAGGGAATAGGCATCGATCTCAATTCAGTGCTGATCTGACCCGCAAAATCCGACGCTTAAGTCAGCAGGCTGGAACCACCTTGTTCATGACGCTGCTCGCCGCTTTTGCGCTGCTGTTGTCACGCTACAGTCATCAGCCGGACATTCTGGTTGGGTCCTCTATTGCTAATCGTAATCGGAAAGAGATAGAGCCACTGATTGGCTTCTTTGTTAATACCTTAGTGCTGCGGATTAACTTACAGGGTAATCCTAGCTTTTGGGAGTTGTTACAACGGGTGAGACAGATGGCGCTAGAGGCTTATGATCACCAAGACTTACCCTTTGAACAGCTCGTTGAAGCCCTGCAACCCGATCGCAGCCTGAGTCACAACCCCCTGTTTCAGGTGATGTTTGAGATGCAGAATGCGCCCGTTGGCACGCTGGAGTTGTCGGAGTTGACCTTGACGCCACTGACACCTGAACACACCATCGCCAAATTTGATTTGATGTTGACAATAGGCGAGGGAGAGTCAGGATTATTCGGAACCTGGGAGTACAACAGCGACTTATTTGAGGCGGACACGATTCGTCGCATGAGTGAGCATTTTCAGACCATGGTAGGGGCGATTGTTGATGATCCGGATTGTCCAGTCCGGCAAATTCCGCTGCTCACCGATGGGGAACGAGAGCAATTGCTCGTGGAATGGAACAACACCCAGAACGATTATCCTCAGGATCAGTGTATCCATCAACTGTTTGAAAAGCAGGTGGAAAAAACCCCAGAGGCAATAGCCGTTGTATGTGAGGGGAAACAGCTAACCTATGCCGAACTGAACAGTCGAGCCAATGGTTTAGCACGGCGGCTGGTGGAGTATGGCGTCCGATCCGAAACCCTAGTTGCACTATTCGCCGATCGCAGCATTGAGTTCTTGACGGGCATGATCGCCATCTTCAAGGCAGGTGGAGCCTATCTGCCCATTGATCCCCAGTATCCTCAACAACGCATTAGTGAGGTTTTACAGCAGAGTCAAGCCCCCTTTGTATTGGTATCCCAACCCTTGGAATCCATTCTTGATCAAGCCCTAGACAGAATCGGTTCACCAGCCCAACCCAAACTCTTGCACCTGGAACAACTCTGGGAGCAGCCGCCAGCCGAAAACCTGACCATTGACTGTCAGCCCTATCATCTCGCCTATGTGATTTATACATCAGGCTCGACAGGAGTCCCGAAAGGGGCAATGGTTGAACATCGGGGCATGGTGAATCACTTATATGCCAAAATCAAAGACCTGCAACTGACCCATCGCGATCGCGTCGCCCAAAATGCCCGCCAGAGTTTTGATATTTCAGTTTGGCAATTTCTGGTCGCCCTGTTAGTCGGCGGTCGAGTGTATATCATCACTGATGAGGTGGCGGCACAATCGAGTCAACTGCTCTCTCAAGTCCAGCAACAGCAAATCACCCTTTTGGAGATCGTGCCATCCTTGTTACGGATGGTGATTGAAGACCTCAAGGGTGAGCAGCACAAACGGTTCGACTTGTCAACATTACGATGGTTAATCCTGACAGGAGAAGCATTGCCCCCCCAGTTGTGTCGTCAGTGGTTCGACTACTATCCGACCATTCCCATGGTCAATGCCTATGGTCCGACTGAATGTTCTGATGATGTCACCCATCAATTTATTTTCCAGCCGCCTACGACCGAGGTCTTAAATATGCCCATTGGTCGTCCCGTGGCGAATACAAGATTGTATGTGTTGGATGCTCAATTGCAACCGCTACCCATTGGAGTAACCGGAGAACTCTATGTTGGCGGTCACGGTGTAGGACGAGGCTATCTGAAAAATCCGCAACGAACAGCAGAAGTCTTCATCTGTGACCCCTTTGCCCAAGAGCCAGGACTCCGACTGTACCGTACAGGCGATCGGGTTCGCTACCTGCCCGACGGCACAATTGAATTTCTGGGTCGGATGGACTATCAGGTGAAAATTCGAGGTTTCCGCATCGAACTCGGGGAAATAGAAACCGTTTTGACTCAATGCCCACAGGTCAAGGAGACGGCGGTATTAGTTTGGGAAGACGCTGATCAGCATAAACGTTTGGTCGCTTATGTGGTGCATCAGGGAGAACAACCGACCATCAGTACACTACAGGGCTTTCTCCGGCAGAAATTGCCCGAATACATGATACCTGCCGCCTTTGTGTTCTTAGAGGCTTTACCCTTGACCCCCAACGGCAAACTCGATCGCCGCGCCCTGCCCGAACCCACCCTTGATCTCGCTTCACAGTTGGCTTGGACACCGCCAAGGACACAAAAAGAAGAAATAATCGCCAACGTATTCGCTTCAGTCCTCAAACAGCCCCAAGTGGGTATCCATCACAACTTCTTTGAACTGGGTGGACATTCCCTCTTGGCCACTCAAGTCGTCTCGCGACTGCGGCAAATCTTCCAAAGAGAAATCCCCCTACGCACCCTATTTGAAGCCCCCACCGTCGCCGAATTGGATGCC
>NZ_JAVJNP010000013.1:0-33583 GCF_040217205.1 Coleofasciculus sp. A1-SPW-01
TCTATAAACCAGCCTGGAGGCACGGGGTTATCGTGCAAGCTAAGCCGAACTATTAAGTATGTTCAGCTTAGCTTGTTTGATGACTGAGCGGGCTACTAAAAACCCAGACCTCAGCTCTTAGCAGGTCTGGGTAGTTTATCCAAACACCACCACAACAGGTGATTGTCAAGCTACTGGCGTTTAGTCCTCAGATGGAGTGGGACGAGTTTAAACTCTTTGAACGCGAAGCGCAGGTTCTCAAAGCGCTGAACCATCCCCGCATCCCAAAACATCGGGATTATTTTTCTTTAGATGAACAGATGGGTCAAGGGTTGTGTTGGTTTTGTTTAGTACAGGATTATATTCCCGGTCAATCGCTTCAGCAATTACTTAATCAGGGGAAGCATTTCACACTCGCTCAGGTACGCTCCATCGCTATCCAAGTTTTAGAGATTTTGAGCTATTTACATGGGTTGAATCCGCCTGTACTACATCGCGATATTAAACCCAGTAATTTAATTTTTCAAGAGGATGTCGATACGGCTCAAGATGCATCTGTCTATTTAGTTGATTTTGGCGCTGTTGCTGACCCCACTGTGGTTGAAGGAGTCACGTTTACCGTTGTCGGTACAGCAGGTTATGCCCCCCTCGAACAATTTTGGGGTAAAGCAGTTCCCGCCTCAGATTTATATGCGTTGGGCGCTACATTAATTCATTTATTAACGGGGACAGCACCCGCTGATTTACCTCAGCAAAATTTACGCATTCATTTTCGCGATAGGGTCAGTTTAAGTCCTAGTTTTGTGAATTGGCTGGAATCCCTCACTGATCCAAATTTGGAGCGGCGATTTAATTGCGCGTCTCAAGCCTTGTCAAACCTGAAAAATAGTAATCGGCACTATGTTGATAAGACTCGGCACATTCATCGCACACAAAACAAATGCTTATCCAGGAAAAATACTTTACGCTCATGGACTATTTCAATACCAACAAAGATTATAGTTGATATTTTTTTAATTATAATCTCGATTATTTGTTTGATCACTACCTTGGTAGTTGCCTTTTATATGTTGGGTCTTGGACTCTGTTTCCAGGATTGTGGAGATGGGCAATTCTTGCTAATGTTGGCATTATTGCCTTTCCTTTTTATTGCATTCAATATAGCCTCAAAAATTGTAGAAATTTTCAAAGATTAGCCTGATAAGATCAAGATTTATGAAACAGGTGAAAAATATATTATGTTCAATACAATGTGTCAGTTGACGAGACGCTATCAACTCCGAGAAAAAATTAGCGAAAGACCGAGTCGTCAGACTTGGCGAGCCCTTGATTTAGCATCCGAATCTAAACGAAAATTAGTTATTATTAAATTACTCCCCTTTAGTCCTCAGATGCAATGGGAGCATCTCAAATTATTTGAACGGGAAGCTCAGGTACTCAAAAATATCAATCATCCCCGGATTCCTCGCTATCTCGACTATTTTTCAGTGGACGAGGAAGATGGTACTGGATTACGTTGGTTTGCCTTAGTACAAGAATATATTTCTGGTCAGTCTTTGCAACAGTTGCTTGATCAAGGTAAACGTTTTACCGAACATCAAGTCCGTTGCTTTGCTGAAGAGATTCTGACTATCTTAACCGACTTGCATGAACTGAGTCCCCCTATTATCCATCGCGACATTAAGCCGAGTAACCTAATTTTAGGAAAAAACAATCAAATCTATCTGGTTGATTTTGGTGCGGTGCAAGATAAAGCTAAAGCTGAAGGTGTCACGTTTACTGTCGTCGGAACTAGCGGCTATACACCACCAGAACAACTCTGGGGACGTGCTGTACCCGCCAGTGATCTTTACGCCTTGGGAGCAACGTTAATTCATCTATTAACGGGTATTGCTCCTGCTAATTTACCGCAGTCTGAGATGCGACTGGACTTTCAGACAAATATTCAAGTTAATTTAAATCAGGTTTTTGCGAAATGGCTTGAGATGATGACTGAACCAGCGCTAGAAAAACGCTTTTCTCAAGCCCGTAAAGCTAAATCAGCATTGCTAGAGCTTAATACAGTTCATCGAGAAATGATTGCTAAATCTCTACAGAGTAGCAGTCAAAGCACTAGACATAACCCTCGTTTCTTACGTCTTTTGCATTTAATTACACTTCAGTTTAGCCTTGCTGCTTTTGCTGTTTTTGGCTTAATATTGCCTACGATAAAGACGCTTAAGACAGCACAAGCCAAACGAACTATTGATTCAATGGATTTGGAGCAAAGCGATAATTTTATGCGAAAAAATAAGTTCTTACCTTCTATTCTTTTTCTTGATGTAAACAGAGGAGGCTCAAATTATACCTATTCAACTCATGCTACTCCCTTATATGCTTTGAACTATGCCATTCCTAAGCAAAGGAACCTTAACAGCCTTGTCAGTGGTGTATTCTTAGATTTAGATAGCCTGGAGTCCAATTACTTAACAACTGTAAGGATTTTATGTGAGTCGAAATCTTCTGGAAAAACACTTCCTGCTGCTCCAGTTGTAAAAAATGGGGTATTAGAATGTGGAGTGGGTACAAAAAGAGTAGCTTCTTATTATTCAGGAACATCTGTGATTTGGGGAGAAGAAGAAAAATTGCTTTATGAATCGTTAAATTCTGCAAAAAATGGCAACTATACTCAAGCCCTAAATATGGCTGAAACGCTACGAAATGACGCAACTAAAGATAAGGCATTTGCCGCAATTCTATACGAGTTAATAGAAGCCAAACAGTATGAACAAGCCTTGAAAATTGCTGACACGATGCAACAGCCTAGTTATCGAGCGATCGCGCTAGCGGCTATGGGTGAATTTGAGCAAGCCATTCACGTTGCTAAAACCATTGAAAAGTTCTCTGTAAAAGCCAGTACCTTGGATACAATCGTGCGCGAGTTAGCGGTTGCGGGGAAGTCTGATCGCGCCCTGGAAATAGCTGAAACCATCCAATTGTACTATGGGAGTAGGGAGAAAATGTTACAGGCGATCGCGAACTATCGAAATGATTAGTCAGCAACACCAGCCAGGTTTACATTGCCCTAAGCCTCTTC
This sequence comes from Coleofasciculus sp. A1-SPW-01, assembly GCF_040217205.1. Lineage (NCBI taxonomy): Bacteria > Bacillati > Cyanobacteriota > Cyanophyceae > Coleofasciculales > Coleofasciculaceae > Coleofasciculus > Coleofasciculus sp. A1-SPW-01. The sequence continues at coordinate 3,056 of NZ_JAVJNP010000013.1, forward strand.
CTTCTGAAAGAGAATTAAGCCCTGAACTCAAGCCCTGAACTAAAGTACTCGAAGAGAAGCCGCTCCGCGTCTACGGGCTAAAAGCTTAAACCCGTTAAAACAGGTTCATATTATGTCCGGTCAAACACCCCTGAATAAAACGCCTGAAACCTTGGTTTTTACCGCATTGCAATTATGGGCAATCGTCAGGACATGATATCAAACGCTTCCCCAGTAAGCTTTAGCTTACTTTAGCTTTGAGCCGGAAATTTATTTCCAGGCTCAATTTGCCTAACGGGACTTAACTTAATCACTGGGTTAATGGCACAGACACAAAGAAAGCCAGTATATGTACAGCCAAAACACCATGAAATTTTAAGACGCATTGCCTTTGAGCAACGTTGCAACATTTCTGATGTGTTAGATGCCGTATTGGAACAAGCCGACTGGGAAACAATCACGCAAGAGGCGAGAAATAAGCCTATACAGCGATCAATGAAACGGGGAGGAACCAATCAATGACAATAGTTCATGACTGACTATTGACTACCGTCATGAACCTGCCAATCGTCTATCACCCCGACTACGTTACCCCCCTTCCACCCGGACATCGTTTTCCCATGTCCAAATTCGGCAAACTCTGTGAACTCCTCCTCGCCGATACGATTGTCACTTCTGAACAAATCCACACTCCCAATCCTCCACCCAGAGAATGGATTCAACTCATCCACACCCCTGACTACATCCAAGCCTACTGTAACGGTACACTTGACCCGAAAGCCCAGCGCCGCATTGGATTACCTTGGAGTCCCGGCTTGGTGACGCGAACCTGTACGGCGGTTGGCGGGACAATCCTGACGGCTCAACTTGCCCTGACTCATGGTATTGCTTGTAATACGGCGGGAGGAACTCATCATGCCTTTCCCAGCTATGGATCAGGTTTTTGTATCTTTAATGATTTAGCGATCGCGACTCGTGTTCTCCAGACTATGGGATTAGTTCAAAAAATCCTAATTCTTGATTTGGATGTTCATCAAGGAGATGGTACGGCGTTTATTTTCCAAAATGACCCCACTGTCTTTACCTTCTCCATGCACTGTCAGGTCAATTTCCCCGCCACTAAACAAAAAAGTGATCTTGACATTCCTCTCCCTGTGGGTATGGATGACGATGCTTACCTACAAACCTTAGCCCACCATCTCCCTGATATCTTGTCTGAGGTTCAGCCTGACTTAGTTCTCTATGATGCTGGAGTAGACACCCACGCATGCGATCGCTTTGGTAAGCTAGCCTTAACCGATACGGGAATTTACCGCCGTGAAATGCAGGTACTCAGCACCTGTATCGCCGCAGGCTACCCTGTCGCCAGTGTGATTGGGGGCGGCTATGGAGATGACATGAAGGCTTTAATCTACCGTCACTCTCTCCTCCATCGTGCCGCTAATGATGTTTATCGCCATCAGACGTAGTAGGCTGGGCATTGCCCACCTTACATACGGTTAATGATGTTGATCATCATCGGGTGTGAAGAAGACAAGGAATGGAAACTTTATAATCAATCTCTCAGCACTGATACACTTGAAGAGTTAAGAGGTTGCTCTACCCAGCTCTAGGAGATACTGTGCTGCTATCGAAAGGCTTTGAAATTGAAATGTATACTGGCACTCCCCAAGGGGAAATTGTCGGTCTGTCTGATCGGATTGTGGCATCCTTGGATGGCTTCATGCGGGAACCGGATACCCGCAATGTCGAATATACCACGGCTCCTTTATGCTGCTACGATCGCCTCTTATGCGCTTTGGTACGCCCACGCCAGCACCTCCGCACTTATCTGAAAACTCTGGGAAACTACACCCTGATTCCCGGCAGTACCCTGTCTCTAGGGGGGAGCGATCGCTTCTACCGCTCTGACCCGCAAAACCCTTATCATGACTACATTGAGCAAACCTATGGCAGTAATGTGGTCACCGCCAGTGTTCATATCAATGTGGGCATTTCTGACCCAGAACTGCTGATGCAAGCCTGTCGTCTGGTACGGGTAGAAGCCCCCTTATACCTGGCGTTAAGCGCATCATCTCCCTTTCTCGACGGACAAGCCACAGGATATCACTCCACGCGCTGGGCGATTTTTCCGCAAACGCCGTCTCAGGTTCCCCTATTTGAAAGCCATGCTCATTTTATTGAGTGGACCGAAGCCCAACTCGAAGCCGGAACCATGTGTAACGTGCGCCATCTTTGGTCATCGGTTCGACCCAATGGTAATCGACGCCCCTATGATTTAAATCGTCTGGAATTGAGAATTTGTGATTTAGTCGTTGATCCGATTGCCCTGCTGGCGGTAACTGCCTTACTGGAAGCCCGTTTAACCCAGCTTTTAAATGATCCGAGTCTTGACCCTCTCTACGGAAGTCACTTATCAACTCGCGCGGCTAACTTAGTCGCCCTCACTGAAGCTAACGAAATGGCGGCTGCCCGTTCTAGCTTAGATGCAAAACTCACCCATTGGCAGGATGGCAGAACGATTTCGGCACGGGAATGGATTGATGAACTCTATCAAGAAGTTTTACCCATTGCCAAAGCTAAAGGCTTCAGTTGCTTCCTCTCGCCCCTGAAAAAGATTCTCCGCCAAGGGAATACAGCCGGACAGTGGTTACAACTGCAATCTGTGGGCTTTGACACGCAGCAAATTCTCAACCGAGCGATTCAAGACATGACGGAACAAGAAAACGAACTTGAAGATAAGTTGTGTCAGGCTTTGGTGGCTTAATAACCAGGAGGGATGATTTGTCAAGACTATTCGGGCTAAAAATTAAAATATCTAATCAGCTTCTCCCCAAAAGCTGATATTAAAAAAACATATACTATCACAATTTCCAATGGGTCTAATCCAATTCATTCAGTCTCCCTGAATGTGTAGGGTAGGATTGAAAAGAGGTTTGAGGTTTTATGCTTAGGGTTGTCTTAGTTTGCCCCCAAATTCCGCCCAATACAGGCAATGTCGCCCGTACCTGTGCCGCTACAGATACGGAGTTACATCTAGTTGGACCCTTGGGATTTGAAATTAGCGATCGCTACCTCAAGCGAGCCGGACTTGATTATTGGCCCTATGTCAAGTTTCACTACCATGAAACCTTGGAGGCATTTAATCAGGTTTCCCAAAAGCTGGGAGGGCGATGGATTGGTTTCAGCACTTCTGGGCAATACAGTTATGTTCAATTCCAATTTCAACCCAATGACTGGCTGTTCTTTGGCAGCGAAACTCAAGGGCTGTCCCCATCCGTTTTAACCCGTTGTGGCGCAACTGTGGTTATTCCAATGACACAACCCGGTGTTCGCAGTTTAAATCTTTCCGTCAGCGCGGCTTTGGGTTTGTTTGAAGCACGGCGTCAATTGGGATACCTAATCTAGGAAGACCATTCCCGGATAGCGTTCAAGTATTTAAACAGAAGAAACTTCCACCTTCAGCAGCCGCTAATTCCTGAGACTTGGCTTGACCTGAAGCATTTAAGCGTACAACAAGATACTACATTTATGTATACTGTCGTATATATAACTTTATTTAATCGGATCAAGGTTTAATTAAAATTAATTAAAATTTAACAAGTTCCCCCTTTGTGCAGATGGCATATTCTCAATTTATCTCCGCAAAAAAATTAATCAGGCGGAATTCAGCTATATAGAATACGGAAAAGCCACTCCTTTGATAAGAAATTTCTATACAAAAGAGTCCTGCCCCATCGAGGCGGATTGATAGATTTTAATCATCCCAAGTCGGTTGCCTCAGGAGCCTCAAACCCTATCTCCGCAAGAGGAAGCGCAATTTTAGCAGAGGGGAAGTCACCGACAACAGCGTTCCTAACCCGGGAAAGCTTGGGTAGACTGTACGGTTGTTCTTTACCAAAAATTCACGTAAAGTGCCGTCTGTAATCGTTAACTGCTAAACTATCGGTTGCTAGACTATGAGCTTGAGCTCTATACAGTTGCTAAATCCTGCGATCACCGGATAGCCTGGAAGGCTGAGAAAGCAACAAACCGACTTTAGAGTTCGGTTTGAAACTCTAGCCCTCTTCCGGAGAAAAGCCCGTCAAGTCTGTATGTTCTATGCACAACCCTTGACAAAAACCGCCCGACTATTAACTGTGTCTCGTTGATCAAGTATGAAAATATATTCGTCCAGAGACAGCGAGTTATGGCTTAATAAAGGGTGAATCGAGCGGTGATCGTCAACAACTAGAAATTTATCCAGTCAGATTAGCTTGTCTAAATCAAAAAAGCAGGGTACTCTTGCCTAAGTATGTTCACTGTCCGTGATCTAAATCACATTTTAGGGTGAGATCCCTCATTGACTGGGAAAACCATTTAGGAACTGTTCAGTGCTCGTCACACACTAGGAGGTCGTTTTTGAAACGGACATTTACGCAGAAGGTTAAACAGGTTCCTTCGTGTGCAGCCAACTCCGCCCACTCCTTTGAGGCTTTGTTGAAGCTTTCTGGGGAGAAGCCGCCAGTCGGCGCAACCATTCCGACCGAAGGCAACCGCAGAGCTAGGACTTCTGCTGCCATGATTGGATTGGCAATTTCCATGGGAGCTTCCAGCTTGTTGTTACCCCAACAAGGTGATGAAGCCGTAGCCTTGGAACCCATTGCCTCTGAGCCAACGCTGACAACTTTGCCTGTTGGCGTGTCAACGCCTGCGTCTGTGCCAACAGAAAGCGAACCAGACGTTGCCCAGCTCTCGAAACTGCCGCGAGCTACACCAGCTCCAACCCCAGCCCAATCGCCAGCCCAATCGACACCTGTCGTACAACACAATGTACAGGAAGGGCAAACGCTATGGGAGGTTTCGCAAACCTATAAAGTAGCTCCAGAAGCGATCGCGGCGTCGAATCCTGTCCAACCTAACGCCAATCTTGCAGTTGGACAGCAGCTAAAAATCCCGACTGTGAACGGTATCGTTCACGAGGCTAAACCGGGGGAAACGGTCAAATCCGTATCCAAATCTTACGGAGTCGAGCCAAATCAGTTACGGAACTCTACCGGGGTATCCGCATCCGGTCAGCTCAAAACGGGTGAATCCGTCACCGTTCCGGGTCAGGTCGATGACCTGCTCAAGGCGAGACAAGATGTTGCTGTTGATAATTTAAAGCACAAACGGAACCGCTTAAATAACAGTCTGGCGGAGTTGAGGTCTGAGGAGTCCATCAACCGAACAGCAACAGCAGCGACGCCATCCGCGTCAGCAACCCGTCTCCCAGGGGCAGAACGTACCCCAGCGTCAGCCGCGACGAATTCTAACAGTCCTATTGGTATCCCAATTCCCACTCCGGAAATTGCGGCATCACCGACAGTAGACTCAACGGCGGTCAATCAATCTCAATCTCCCGTCGTTATTCCGGTTCCGACACCAGAAATTGCCGCCTCACCGACGGTGGAGTCCTTAGGGGTTAATGGATACCAGTCACCTGTAGTGATTCCGGTTCCCACTCCAGACTCCGAAGCCGCCTCAGGGTCAAAATCCAAAGCGGCTCGCTCATCGGAATCGTCTGTGGTGATTCCGGTTCCCACTCCAGACACAGCCGCATCTCTGGCTATTGAGGAAAATACACCGAAGCCATCACCCTCATCCGTGGTGATTCCGGTTCCTACGCCAAGTCCAGAGCATTTGACCTCACCAGAGGTATCGGAAGACCAAACACCGATCACCTTCCCCAATTCAAAGCTGGAACCCGTCACAACGCCAGAAATCACTGCTCAACCCCCAACACCGCAGCCCGTGGTGATGGAAACGGTGGTAGCCAATAGAGCGGCGACGAATACTTACGAGGTTAAACCGGGAGATACGGTAGACGCGATCGCACGTCGCTATGGTTTATCCCGTTCCGAATTAATTCAAGCGAACGGCTTAAATAATCCCAACCTGATTCGGGTCAATCAACAACTCACCATTCCCACGCCGCCATCGGCTGAGTCATCCGAGCAAAGAGTAACGTTTTTACCGGGTATTCAGGAGCAATCAAACAATTCAGTTACTCGCTCAGTACAACCAGACGTTGAAGCACCCAGAGTCGTTGTTCCTACCACAGCAACATCCGCCTCACCGATTACCCCAACAGTACCAACATCTCAACCGCCAACCGCTTCATCAACTGTTTTTACCCAATCCTCCGTTGGTGAAAACGCCCCAACCAATACCCCGATCGCGTTAGAGGCGAAACGGAATCAGTCCGCTAACGCCGGGGACAACCCCTACGTTGAACGCTTGAGGGCGGATATTCTGAGAATGCGGGCAGAATATCGCCGTCAGCAAACCACGGGTCAGACCCGTTCACCGAGCGAAGTGGTGGTTCCATCTGCGCCAGTTGCGCCGAGTGTAGCTGAGCAATCAACACCCGTTAGGGTCAATCCGGAATTCAATCCGCAGCGGTATGAACAGGAAACTCAAGCCACTTCAGTTCCCATCGCAGTACCGCCACCTGCGGCAACCCCATCTGAACCGAAGGAGCAGGTTGTAGCCGCCGCCCCAGCCCCACCAGCAAGTTATAACCCGATGCTGCAAACCCCGGTTGGGACAACGGTTGCACCTCAATTGCCTCCTCTGTCCGCTCCGGATATGTACTTGCCGGACAGCCCTGCCCCATTTAATGGCTATATTTGGCCCAGCAAGGGGGTTTTAACCTCTGGCTACGGGATGCGTTGGGGACGTATGCACAAGGGGATTGATATTGCAGCTCCGATTGGTACACCGATTGTGGCAGCTGCCCCTGGTGTTGTCGTCACCGCTGGTTGGAATTCCGGTGGCTACGGCAAATTGGTGGAAATCAAACATCCGGATGGTAGCTTGACCCTCTATGCCCACAACAATCGAATTTTGGTGCGTCGGGGTCAAGAGGTTGACCAAGGTCAACAAATTTCGGAGATGGGTAGTACGGGTTACAGTACAGGACCCCACTTGCACTTTGAGGTTCATCCAGGGGGACGCGGAGCCGTTAATCCAATGGCTTTTTTACCCAAGAATCGGTAGTTGGTTCTCCCAGCGACAAAAGTGTGTAGAGGCGTTGCCTGCAACGTCTCTTCTGGCGGGACACAGTTCAAATGGTGTAGTTAGAGTAGGTTGGGTTGAGCGAAGTCGAAACCCAACCGAATCTAGACCTAAAGCCCTGACTACGAACCAAGTCTTTCGGGATTGGCGAAACCCTTGATATACCGTAGGGTGGGCACTGCCCACCACCCTTAAGCCAGTGGCATTCACCTGGAATAGATGTTGGAAAATGTGCTTGTGTTCACGTAAGCTTTATGCTAAATTAAGGAGGCTGTGAAAAAAAACGGCTCAGTAGCTCAGTGGTTAGAGCAGGGGACTCATAAGCCCAAGGTCGTTGGTTCAAATCCGACCTGAGCCATTTGTTAGAAACTTTATAGAGTAAGCTTTTCGGGGGAATAGCCTTAGTTACGGTGGGGCTATTCTACCAAATCTTTATAAATTTGACTACAGCTTCATTGTCTGTAGGGTTTTATTCATAAGAATTGAAAACAATTCCATTTAAATTACTCTAGCGCGACTCCTCCAGTAATAAAACCTCTCAACCTGCACTGATGGAGCTTGATTTGCAGTAAACGGATGTATTTGATTCAATTTTTGCATATAAACAGGACACTTTGCATCAATTAATACAAAAAAAGCAGATAGCGCCGATAAGGTTAACCTGAGATTAACCCAGACAGGATAAAACCTCTGGAACAAAAAATTCCAGGGACGGTTATTCGGTTGGCTAATCTCACAAAAAACTCTATTTGGTGTGAGAGACGAACGTGAATCAAGCTAAAGTTTTTAGGATTGCCTTACTTAATGTTCCGACAATTTTAGGGATAATAATTGGGCTGTCTACCGCCGCGATCGCAGGTGAACCTACCCGAAGGGATAATACCCAACAGCCGAGTTCAATTGCCCAAACGCCCTTGAATCTAGAGATTCCGGTTCCAGATGCAGCGCTGGAGACGGAGGAATTAAACCCATCAGCGACACCGGAAACCCCTGAACCCTCCCTAGATTTGGACACCATGGAAAATCAGGGAATGGGACAAATAACCAACGTTTCCCAACTGCGAGATGTTTCTCCCGGAGACTGGGCGTATGAAGCCTTGCGATCGCTAGTTGAACGGTATGGCTGTATTGCGGGATATCCGGATGGCACATTTCGCGGTAATCGGGCGATGACGCGCTATGAATTTGCGGCTGGATTAAATGCCTGTTTACAGCAAATTGAGCGTTTAATTGGCAACGTTCCCGATAACATTGAAGAATTGCCCACCCTACGACGTTTAGTCGAAGAATTTGAAGCAGAACTTGCCACCTTAGGAGCGCGGGTTGATAATTTAGAAGGTCGAGTGGCGTTTTTAGAAGACCATCAATTTTCCACAACCACAAAGCTATCAGGGGAAGTTATCTTTGGTTTGGTGGATGCGTTTGGGGATGAAGTTGGCGACGATGTAAATACCGTTTTTCACGATCGCGTGCGCCTCAACTTTTTGACTAGCTTCACCGGGAAGGATATGCTGCAAACTCGTCTCCAGGCGGGTAATGCTGCCCTACTCCTAGCAAGAGATGGTGTAACCTTCGACGATGGATCACAGTTTACTCAAGAAGGGCGCTTTACCTACGATGGTGATAACGGCAATGATGTGATTATCGACATCCTGCGCTATCGCTTTCCCCTGGGAGACAAAGCCACAGTACAAATTGTGGCAAATAATGGCTTACACCACTACTACGTGGATACCGTTAACCCTTTCTTAGAAGGCTTAGCTGGGGGTTCTAATGCCATTTCCCGCTTCGCTGAACGGAATCCCATCTACCGAATTGGACCCTTTGGCGCAGGGGCTGCGATCGCGCTGAAACCCAGTGATAATATTAGAGTAGATTTGGGCTACATTTCCAATACCGCCAGTAATCCTGGAGAGGATAATGGCTGGGTTGGTAAAACTGATGCCCGTTTAATTGGATTAGGCGATGCTGATATTTGGAATTTCGCGTTAGGTTTAGTTTTCCCCGATTTAGGGAAAGAGGGAAGCTTTGCCGCCGTTGTTGCGGGTGCAGAACCGACACTAAGAGGATTAGACGTTCCCGGAGGAACCAACGACTTTAATCGAGATTTTGCGTATCACATCGAAGGGTTCTACAAATATCAAGTGAGCGATAATCTCTCGATTACACCGGGTATCATTTGGTTAACCGCTCCCAACCAAAATTCAGATAACAGCGATGCGGTTATTGGTACGGTGAGAACTACCTTCACGTTTTAAACCAAAATTGCTGACAGATACCCGACTTCTTGAAGAAGTCGGGTATCTAATACCAAATCCGCTTAAGTAACTCCCTTTATCACTTGTGGACTTTTTCCCTGGACATCAAACTCTTAGACAAATGACAAATGAAAAAGGAAAAATGACGAATTATTTATTCGCTGTACTCGCTGACGGTAGCGAATGACCCGCATTCGGATCGAAGGAAGGAAATGGTGCCGTTCCACCTAAATATGTGGGTAGAATTCCATCCCATTTCTTAATCATTTCCTCTTGCAATTCTAACTCTCGCAAACGAATCGTTAAAGGAGAAACGGTTGAAGCTTTAATCCGCGAGGCTTCAGCTTCTCCCCTCGCTTCCGCAATTTTTCGCTTAGATTCGGCTTCTGCGACTTCAAGCTGTGCTTTAGCAGCTACGGCTTGCTGTTCAGCTTGGAAACGAGCGGTTATTTGGGCTTCAATCGACTCGTCAAATCGAGGCTTACTGACAAACCCGACGGAATCAAACGTAACGCCAACAGCACCAAATTTATTGTTTAAGCAAGTTTGGACATCTTTGAGCAATTGTGCCTGCTTGTTTCCCACAATTTCTTCGGGTTTCAAGCCAGTAGCTGACTGGTTAAAGCAATTACGGGTTTCGCTGCGAACTAAAGTGGCTTTAAACTGTTCTGGATCTTTCAGATACTTCCCGTAAAAGTCCTTAATTTTCTGGGTGTTGAAAAAATACGACAGGGAGACATCCGCATTAACCGTTGTACCACCGACACCAAAACTGATGCTTTCATCAACTGGAGAGCCTTCTTCCGTTGAAGCCGTTAAGATATAATACTGAACGTGGTCTGGAAAAACGACGATTTCCTCAGTGTAGCCATTATACCAAACCTTTCCTGTACTAATCGTTGCATTTTGCACCCCACGATTTTCACCATAAAGCTCGACTTTTAGTCCGACATAGCCAGCAGGTATCCGCTTAACACTGCTTCCAGGAACCGCACCACAACCCGATGCAATAATTGCTAAAGTAACCGTTATTCCAGTAAGTTTAAGGAAACGACGAGGTATATTTTTCATGGTCTTTAAGGGGTAAAGAAACGTGTCTGAAGTGCAAATCATATTCAGCATAATTTTGGGGGAGGTTGCAAGACAATATTTTGGTTAAATCATGACATTCTATGTGGCTCTACATATCGTAAAATTGATGAAGAGATAAAAGTGATAATTTCGTAAGGATTCAGGGGTCGTGGAAATCCGATGAAGGGGGAAGGCTTCGCCTCCTTTTGGCTATGAGTCGAGTACAGCAGTTTGGCAGAGGCGAAGGCTTGCCCCTTTTGCTCCGGCACACAGAGAACTACCTGAGAGGGAAAAGCGTAACGATGGCGCTCTAGTAACACAAAATCTGCTTAAATATAAGGTATGTGAGTGCTGTTGCCATGAAGCCAAAACTTGACCCAAACCAACTCAAACAGTTGCCCACCGAGGAACTCGTTGGCTTGCTGGTGCAGCAACAGCTTGTAATTGAGAAATTGCAACAAGAGATAGAAAGGCTCAAAGCTATCCAGAAACTGGATAGTCAAGCAAGTTCAAAGCCCCCTTCAACGGACTTGTTGTTCAAACCGGAAAAACTAAAAAAGCTGAGGGACAAGAGCGCTGGCGACAAGAGTAACAGTAGTGGGGACAAAAGTGCTGGCGCAAAGAGCGACAAACCGAAACGAAAGCCAGGAGGACAACCCGGTCACCCGGGTAAGACCCGTTCATGTTTTGGGCGAGTAGATAGATACTCAATTCTCAAACCCAAAAAATGTACTAGCTGTGGCTGTGTAGAATTTGAGGAAAATCCAGCATCAGTGCAGCGGCAGCAGGTCGCGCAACTGGTAGCACATCCGATAGAAGTAGTCGAATACCAAAGGCAAACCTGCCGTTGTGCCTGTTGTGGTCAGCTGACAGCAGCGCCTTGGTCAAAAGACATTGTGCCAGGACAAGACTTGAGTGTGAGATTGCAAGCACTACTGGTGTGGTTGGGCAACTATGGACATCTGTCTTATGAAAAGCAGCAAGAACTACTGTGGGAACTGGGCAAGATTGAGATAGGGGTAGGAACTCTTAATGCCACAAATGCTCGGATGGCGGATGCGGTGAAGGAAAGCGTTGACGGCTTACGAGAGTGGATCAAACAGCAACCGTTGGTTCATGTGGATGAATCTCCTTGGCCAGTGTTGGGTCTCAAAGAATGGTTGTGGGTGAGTGCGACACAAGAATGTTGTCTATTTCATCCGGGTGATACCCGCTCACGAGCTGAACTTATCCAACAGTTGGGGTCTAGGTTTGATGGTGTAATCAATAGTGATGATTACAGTGCCTATAATGGCTACGAGGTCAAGGCACAACAGAAATGTGCGAGCCCATCTTTTGCGTCACTTCAAAAAAGTTGTGAAATTGAGCCATGGTAATAATCCAGCTTTAGGGCAAGCGTTCATTGAACTGATTGAGGAAGCCTTTGCCCAGCATAAGCAATGGCGTCAAACTCAAGACTCTACCTCTTTCTTTACCTGGGCGGCCTCTTTTAAGCTGCGAGTGGCGCTGACTATACAGGAATGGATAAGTACAGCCGGATATGAATCGGGCAAGTTACTGCGTTCTTTACGGGATAAAGCCCAGCAATGGTGGTACTTCCTCGACCACCCAGAAGTGCCACCGGACAATAACCTGGCGGAACGTTCTTTGCGTTTGGCGGTGACAAAACGTAAAGTCAGTGGTGGGTCTCGCTCAATGAAGCGATTTCAACAGACGGCAGACTTATTGAGTGTGGTACAGACTTGTCGGCGGCAAGGACGGTCGGTGATTGAGTTTTTTCAAGCCGCCTTGGTAGCTCAAACCGAGTCGGGGCAATCTGTGTCACTGTTGCCTGAACCTGTCCCTTGAAACCTAGTTGTCTGTGTTCGAGTGATTGAACTCGACCAGGTTACACACTGGCAAACTGAGGCTCCATTCCTACCCATCATCCTGAGAGATGGGTGGTATCAGCCTGATGCTGGGGTTTTGAGCCTGGGCGCACTCGCCGATATGACTTAATTCCCTTTCCCCACTTACTTTTGCACGGCTCGTACACCCAGGCTGATTGATGAGCTAAACACAGACCTGAATCCTTACTGTTAGGGAATAGGCAACAGGGAATTCTAAAAAGAGTAGGGGTACGACATGTCGTACCCCTACAGATGGTGGTTCAATAGTAAAGCAAGCGTAACGGAAGTCCTAAGGAAGTCCTAAATGCTGATTAATTCGTCTTACCCGCGCAGGGATTTTCTTTCGCGGCACAAGGATTCGCTTTACCTGCACAAGGATTCTCTTTAGCAGCACAAGGATTCGCTTTACCCGCACAGGGGTTCTCTTTACCCGCACAAGGATTCTCTTTAGCAGCACAAGGGTTCTCTTTACCCGCACAGGGATTCGCTTGAGTTTCAGTCCCGCCTTCGGGTCCAGGTTTAGCGGCACAGGGGTTACCACAGCCCGCTGCTAGCCCCAGACCTAGAATAGAGGCAATGGTGAGTGTCGCAATGTAGTTAACTTTCATTCTCTTATGGCTTCTGTGATACAAGAATTGGTACGTCATCGCCCAGAAATCTGCCGGGGCTTAGGCAATACTTAACCCTAATAAACTTAAATTATCCTTAAAAACAGCTTGGGATTCGCTGAGACTGGGGTCAACGATTGCTGGTTGGATGAGGGAGGTTCAGGATAAACCGAGATTTTCTCAGGAAAAACTCAGATTTTCCCTAAATTAATTTGTCAAAATTGGCGGTATGGCGAAACCTGATAAAAAATTGCCCCTGATTATACTCTAGCTATAAAATAAATGATGAAAAGTAGTGATTGGTTAGTAACAGAGAATGGAGACTGTCTAGCCTGTAATCTCCAAGAGAGTGAAACATATACAGGCTATTATCGACTTTATCGATTTCTCACCGATGTAGAAGATATTCTCGAATCCACCAAAGATGATCGCCAACGCCTAGAAAAAATTCGCCCGTTAGTCCGCCGTTTACTGACGAGTTCCTACTGGTTACAGGGGGAATATCGCGAACCGAATCCCGATACAGGGTGGTCTGTCTTGATGCTGTATGATGAACCAGAGTTCTCCTTAACCGTGCAGACGGTGGTTTGGTTACCCGGACGAGTCTCTCCAATTCACAATCATGCGGCGTGGGGAGTGGTAGCGTTAATTAGTGGTGAAGAAAAAAATACATTTTGGCGACGGACTACGGATTCAGAATTTCCCGATCGCATCGAAAAGGTGGGTGAACAGATTCTGGTTCCTGGCGATATTATCAGCTTTATGCCTAATGCGATTCACCATGTAGAAGTGATGGGAACCGAACCCACGATTACATTTAATCTTTATGGAAAAACGGATTATCAGCAACGATTTGAGTTTGATCCGATTACTCACACCGCTAAAAACTTTTAATCTGGCGTGGCACAGCTAAAATAGTACGAACCTGAATCAGGGCGGGTTTTGTTGTTCATTTATCGGTGAATATCTGAATTGAATGGCTAAACCCATCCCTACAGTGGTTAAACCAAGCCCTAGAATTTAGGCGTTGACTTTATCCAACAGATTAGACGCGATGAATTCCCATTCTTGGCTCAATTCACCGTTAAATTGTGACTGTCCACTGCGTCTGTACCAATAATTGGCGTTGCTTAAGTCACCTTCTTCGCGATGAAGATAAGCATGAACCCATGCACTATCACTATCGCTGGCATTCTGCACGATATCATGCGCTCGGTGCCAATCCCCTCTTTTGTCATACCACAACGCTTGCAATGCTTTGGGTAATTGAGAAGGACATTTTTCCTGTTTCGCCGTTAATTGAGTAAATTCATCCAATATCATAGTTCTCATAAAATCCCACATTTATGCTCATCAGCTTGATCTATTATAAAATTTGTTACTCCATAAGACAAATTACATCGATTCTCCCAAACTATCGCGGATTTACCGATAGCGACTTAATGACTATTGCCACAACTGTAAATCCGCTTACAATTGGCTATTGTTAGACTGAAAAGTCTAAGTAATTGGGGTGAGTGCGTTGTGGGGACAACTTGAATCTTATTTTGGTCAACTTGATGCTCAATGAATTGAATCAGTAGATTATTGAAGTAGCTGGCAAAAATGTAACTATGAACGAACAGAAAAAAGACCCACTGGAGGTCGTGGGTCGTCTAGTCTAGTGCAACGCCTTTATACTACCGACTGTAAAATGGGGGAGTATTGGTCTAGCTCACAGTGTTCTAGTGATTTTAAAGTGACCTGGTGCGATCGCGATATCACAGAACTTGTTTCCTCACTCCCTTGACTGCTGTACTGGCGTTGCGTTGACTGGTGTTGGGATGCACCGAATTAAGGAGAGCGATCGCCATAAACCTGTTCAAAGTGAGCATCAATCGGTTCGCAAAAGTTAGTCACGCCTTGGCTGAGAGCCGACATCAGGACTGGTGTTGCTAGAATCGCCGGAAGTAGGGGTGTCCCTGCTAAGTATTCAATCACCTGAGAATAAGAGCCATTGAGCAATTCTTGGCGAAATTCCGGCTTACAAATAACCGCACGGCATTTTTTGGCTAAATCGTCTAACCATCGAGCATTGTCACTTTGGGGTTGTTGTCCGGCTCGAATCGCGAGTGCGATCGCGGCGTCTTCTAGATCCCCCTCACAATCCTCAATCGCATCCAGCGCTTGCATCGCTTCGGGGTTATGGGAAAGCTGAGAACGGAATCGGGCAATTTCTTGAGAGGTCACAATAGTCATAGTTTATTTTGGGCAACTTACCCAGCTTGGAATAGCTATAATCAGATCTTGCACCATTCTCAGTAAGCCCGAAAACCTGTCCGGAGTTCCTCAAGGCAATTGCTCTATTAAACGCCCAGCAACAGATCACCAATATCTGAACCATTAAGCTGGCGGGCGATTGCCAGTCGAGCTTCCAGTTTGGCAACACTGAACTGATTCCGCAAGTATTCCAAGTTAGCTACAGCGTTCGCCTTTTGATTGGTTAGCCGCATTACAGTGTTGAGGGCGTGCTGATATTCCAAATTCACCTCTAGTAGCTCAAATCGACGCGCCTTGCGTTGAGAGTCATTTTTTAACTCAGAATCGAAGGCAATTTGCTTGTCAATACTGGCTTCTAGGCGATGAATATTAAGTTGCACCGCCTGAATTTGCGAATCCAAATCATTAACAGTTTGAGCGGCTTGTGCGATCGCGGCGGGGTACTGACTCATGTTCATCGTAAATCTTCCTGTATGAAAGTATTAATCCGGACAATCCTTGATCCGGTTATCCAAGCTAAACAGTTAACTGACTACGCCACCCATTCCGAAGCTTGGGAGTTGACTGTCTTGGTGGCTCCATCCAGGGAATTCCTCTGAGGCTGAGGATTTGGGGCTTTCTCTAAAAGGTTGACTTCAATATTCACCTCGACTAAATATGATCCCGATTCGTCCCCCACGGCTTGGGCGATTAAACTGGCAAAATCCGGGCGTTCTGCGGTGATTGGGTGGCGTAGGATGCGTTGTTCCCACTCGTACTCGGCGTTGGGGTTGATGCTGAGGATGTAATGCTTAATCATGGCGACAATCTTGAATGGTTTAGGGG
The DNA here is from genome assembly GCF_040217205.1 of Coleofasciculus sp. A1-SPW-01. Classification (NCBI taxonomy): domain Bacteria; kingdom Bacillati; phylum Cyanobacteriota; class Cyanophyceae; order Coleofasciculales; family Coleofasciculaceae; genus Coleofasciculus; species Coleofasciculus sp. A1-SPW-01. The sequence continues at coordinate 18,983 of NZ_JAVJNP010000013.1, forward strand.
TCAGGCGTTCACGGCGTAAAATCTTTGATAGTTCCATTGTAGTACATTTGTACTGTAATGGCGAGGGGTTTTGGGGATTGGAGGTGTAGGGGCGGGTTTCACTGATAAGCTGTTATGCATTTAAATTGGGAATGGGTAGCGAGCAAGATGCTCGCACTACAAGAAGAAACACAACGAAACTAGGAAACAGGAGCTACTAAACCAAGCACAAAACCTACGAGATCGCGATTGAGACCTGCCTTTTTGCCTTAGCTCCACGAATGAAACAAACCTTTCAAACTATTAACTCACCAGAGCAATCCAATAGTCAGAGACAAAACCCTCCTGTCCTGTTTCCCATTTCACGTAAGGGTTGCCGCTTGAAAAACCAAAATCAACTATTATGCCAGTTGTGCCTTCTTCAACGGGTCTTTCAAGAGGCCTGTCACGATAGCCAAACTCTTTAAAGATTTTTATCTTAGCTATCACTTTTTTATTTAAGTGAGTTTTGTCCATAACAGGCGGCATAGATTGTGTCTAGCCATATTGGGGGGTGTGTTTTTCCATTGTATAGTAGTAGACACATCGATTAGAACTGTCCGAACCATGGTAGAGACGTTGCATGCAACGTCTCTACTATTTAGGATTGCTATAGTCTATTCCATCTCAGCATACTCTGCCTGAACGTCCTGGTGACCATGACCATTCGAGTGACCATTGGACAATGATTGCGTCGGTAAGGTGTTATTAAACCAGAGCGCTTGCTGAGGCACTGAAAGCAGGATTCCAGCTTCATCAAATGCCGCTTTTAGACGACGGCGAAACTCTCGCGCTACTTCCCATTGTTTCAACGGCTGGGTTTTAATCCACACCCGAATAATAAAACCGCGATCGCCAAAATTATCGACCCCTAAAATGTCGGGTTGATCCAGGATACGCTCCCGCCACATTTGGGTCATAAGCATCTCGTGTGCCACCTGTCTGACCAAATCCAATGCTTTATCAACATCGGCTTGATAGGTAACGGGAATATTTAAATCTGCCCGTGACCAATTACTCGAAAGATTTCCCACAATTCTCACTTCACCGTTGGGAACCGTAATTAATCGCCCCTCAGCATCCCGCAACTGAGTAATCCGGAGGTTAATCATTTCCACAAACCCGCCAACATCTCCCACAGCAATAACGTCACCAACAGCATACTGATCTTCTAAGAGGATAAAAAAGCCATTGATGGCATCTTTGATCAAATTTTGCGATGCCAAAGACAAGCCTAAACCGATGATCCCAGCGCCAGCTAACAGGGGACCAATGTCAATCCCAATTGCCGCTAGCGCCACTAAAAGTCCGATCGCACTAAAACTCAAGGTGATAATATTTTTGGTTACCCCAGACACCGTTGACACACGCAACTGCGATCGCTGGGCGCTTTCTGGCGTCAGTAAATGATTTCTGACAATGGCAGATGAGAAGCGATCGGTTAAGGCATAAGATAGCCGGATGATCACGTAGGTTCCCAAGCCGACAATACCCACACGCACGGGAATTCGGAAACTGGCAAGGATTAATATCTGTAGGGGTCGTGTGTAAGGAAATAGACTTAAAATAAGTAGACTTCCCCCCACCCAGATAACCCCTTGCGTCAGTTGCAGCAAGCGATGTAAAACTTCTTTGACATTTCGCTGTTGATTTTGGGTAAGTTGAGTGGATATTGGTTCGGCGTTCGATCCAGAAGGCTCTAACAGTTGTTTGGAACGTTTTAAGCGGCGTTCCCAACGATAAATGAGTAAGCTGGCAACAATCATGGCTACGCCAGTACCAACGGCAACTCCTACTCGATCCGTCAAAACAGCAGGTTGCCGTTCCTGTTTTGCCTGGGGTAGTTGTTGTTCGAGCTGTTCGATAATTTCGTCGGCTCTAGTCTCTATCGGCACTCCTGTGAGATCAGCATCTTGATTGGTAACGCTCATCAAACGAACTTCTTTGAACCGATTGTCTTGCTCATCTAGCAGAGAGACGTAAATTTCAGGTAAACTGCTTGGTTGGTCTAATTCTTTGCGAAACTCTAATTCAGCGCTCTCATTTTTGAAGTAAGTCTGGCTGATATCCTGTAACCGTTGTTCAATTTCTTGAATGCGTTGGGGTAACTCTGATTTAGGTGCGGCAATCTCAAATAAACAGCGACCATCAAGTCGAACACAACCCGAATCAGCGGTATCCTCTGATTGCTGCTTGAGAGGATTCGGAGTCGGTAGGTTGACATCGGGTAAACCGGGTATCTGAGCCTGAACTGGAGAGATAACCCAGCCCGCTAACGCAATTGATCCGGCAATTGTCCAAGCTGAAATTCGCATTTTCCTCATCCTGATTGTCTACTTGTTATTTTTCTTAACAATTCAGTATTCAGTATATAGACTAAAAAAAAATTTAACAGTAGCCAATTTGGAGTAAAACCTTGCAAAACGGGCAAAATGACTTTGTTTAAGCCGGATACCCAGTCCTGATCAAAAAAAGTTATGGCATTTGAGCAAGTCAAAAGTAAAGATTAACAATCGCAACTTTTGAGTTATCCTCTATCTGAGGAGATAGTTTTAGGGAAATCTCTCAATCCGCAGAAAATCCATCAAATCTCTATTTCATTGAATTGATGTGACGATATATACTCATGCTCAATCGGCTTTTACCGGAAGCCGTCACTGAAGATGTATTTAAACAACTCCATCAAGAGTTGTCAATCGATGCCAGTTGGACGATTAATTATGTTGTCCTCACGATTAGTTCTTGTCTGATTGCCACGTTTGGTCTGATTAGCAACAGTACTGCTGTCATCATTGGTGCGATGATCATTGCTCCGTTGATGCTACCCTTACGGGGATTAGCGTTTGGGGCGTTGGAAGGAGACTTGATTTTATTTCGTAAAGCTTTAGGAGCGATCGCGGGTGCGGCAATCATAGCATTAGTTCTCTCGTGGCTGACGGGACGGATTGCTGGGATTCCCGAATATGGTTCAGAAGTGCTGTCTCGCACCCAGCCGAATTTAGTAGACTTGGGGATCGCGGTGGTAGCAGGCGGGATCAGTAGTTTTGCCAAGACTCGCGAGCGTATCAGCGATGCCTTAGCCGGGGTAGCGATCGCGGTTGCCCTAATGCCACCCTTATGTGTGGTTGGACTGTCGCTGTCTCAGGGGATTTGGTCCTTTAGCTTAGGCGCATTTTTACTGTATGTAACCAATCTTCTCGGTATTACCTTAGCCTGTATGCTGGTGTTTATTGTAGCAGGTTACACCAAAGTCAATCACGCCTTGAGCTGGACATTTGGCTTCACCGCCCTCCTCTTCCTGCCGTTGGGTGTCAGTTTTTGGGAATTAGCCAGACAAGCTCGACTGCAAGCCACGATTAATAATACCCTGGTACGGCGTGTAGAGGCGGGTTTAGGGACAATTGTAGGGGCGGGTTTAGGGACTAAATTCAGATATTCACAGATAACGGAAAAACAAAACCCGCCCTGATGAGATGGGAGGCATTTATAGCGCTCAAGCGCAACTACGAATATTGGGTTATGGCAAATAGGCTAAGTTAGTTAAGATGACAATGCAAATTTAGATAACATAAACCAAATCCATGACAGCAACATCTACTGCGCTCAAACACGAAGTCAAAGACCTATCCCTAGCCCCCGGAGGCAAACAGCGGATCGAATGGGCTGGACGGGAAATGCCCGTTTTGCGGCAAATACAGGAGCGTTTTGCTCAAAATAAACCTCTGGCAGGAATTCGCCTAGTTGCTTGCTGCCACGTTACCACAGAAACCGCCCATTTAGCGATCGCGCTGAAAAATGCGGGGGCTGATGGGTTGCTAATTGCTAGTAATCCCCTGTCTACTCAGGATGATGTCGCGGCTAGCTTAGTCGCTGATTACGGGATTCCTGTCTTTGCTATCAAAGGGGAAGATAACGCCACCTACAACCGCCACGTTCAAATCGCCCTGGATCACAAACCCAATTTGATCATCGATGACGGGAGTGATGTCACAGCCACTCTGGTTAAGGAACGGCAACACCAGATTGGTGATATTATCGGCACCACCGAGGAAACCACCACCGGAATTGTCCGCTTGCAGGCAATGTTCAATCAGGGAGTTCTCACCTTCCCCGCGATGAACGTCAACGATGCTGATACCAAGCACTTCTTTGATAACCGCTACGGTACAGGACAATCCACCCTCGATGGTATTATCCGCGCCACCAACATTCTGCTGGCTGGGAAAACCATCGTCATTGCAGGTTATGGTTGGTGTGGCAAAGGTGCGGCAATGCGGGCGCGAGGTATGGGCGCGAATGTCATTGTTACTGAAATTGACCCGATTAAAGGGATTGAAGCCGTCATGGATGGCTTCCGGGTAATGCCGATGATTGAAGCCGCTTCCCATGGTGATGTGTTTATTACCGTTACCGGAAACAAGCACGTCATTCGCCCAGAACATTTTGAAGTGATGAAAGATGGCGCAATGGTGTGTAACTCCGGTCACTTCGATATTGAAATTGACCTGAAATCCTTGGCAGAGTTATCCACGGAATATCGGCAAGTTCGCAACTTTACCCAACAGTATTTCCTGAAAAACGGCAAATCTATTATCGTATTGGGTGAAGGACGTTTGATTAACCTAGCCGCCGCCGAAGGACACCCCAGTGCGGTGATGGATATGAGCTTTGCTAACCAAGCTTTGGCGTGTGAATATCTGGTGCAGAATAAAGGCAAACTAGAACCCGGTCTACATTCGATTCCGACTGAGATTGATAAAGAAATTGGACGGCTGAAATTGCAGGCAATGGGTATCTCACTGGATACCTTAACCACTGAACAAGTTGAGTATATGAACTCGTGGACATCAGGAACCTAGTTCGGAATTTTTCGGGTGTGGTAAGCTGATGTGCATCTCATACCAAGTTGCAGTCTAATGTAGAATTTGTCATGCTGAGCGTAACGGAGTGTAGCGAAGCATCTGTCCAGATTCTGACGCTCGTTCCTCGCTATAGCTGCGCTTCACGCTTCGCTCTTCCTAGACATGATAGAACCCAACTCGGTATCAATAGACAAGAGTGAGATTGTTGTCAGGGATGCATTAATTCAATTAGATCCTCGACTTCTTGAAGAGGTCGGGGATCTCCCGAATTCTGGGTGCTAATTCTTAATTTTTATTGTATCGAAAGGGTTCAAAAAAATGGCTCGACTTTCGGTTGAACTACAACGTTATTTTTTTGAAGAAGATCGACAGCCTCAGGTGAGACTAGCAGATATTCTGTCTTTCGCGGGGGAGCGAATTTTTGGGTTTTTGTTTGTAATCCTGTCGCTTCCCTCAGCGTTACCCGTTCCAGCACCGGGTTATTCGATCCCCTTTGGCATTGTCATGCTGATTTTAGCCTTTCAGCTAATCATTGGTGCTAAACGTCCCTGGTTACCCCAGAAAGTGATGAATGGCAGGATGAAACTAGAAACGGTGCAGGGAGTGGTTAAAGGGGGGATTCCTTGGTTAAAGAAGATTGAAGCGATCGCGCGTCCACGTCTACCCTATCTCTGTACCAGTCTAACGGGTCGTGTAGTAATTGGGGTGGCAATTGCACTCATGTCCATCTCGATGATGATTCCCATTCCCGGAACCAATACCTTGCCCGCGATCGGTATTTTTGTCACAGGTTTTGGCTTAATTGAAGATGATGGGGCAATTAGCTTAGGCGGATTAGTTATTTGTTTACTGGGTGGAATTCTTTCAATTTCTATTTTACTAGCCGTTTGGTTTGGCGGTGCAAGTTTACTGGATTGGCTCAAAGATGTTCTGCGTTGAACAATGCTAGCTAAAATAAATAAAAATGTAATTTGCTGTTCTCCCTTTAACGAGCCATGTCCCAAATTCAAGAACTCGCTCCTTACCCAGATATCTCACAAGATGTTATCTTTCCCCCTGGTGACCTCTATAGTGATGAACCTCCCTGGGAAACTGAACTACATCTGCGACAAATTATCTTACTCCTCAAAAGCTTAGAATGGCTATGGCGAGATAGAAATGATTTCTACGTCGCTGGCAACCTCACTATTTACTATAGTCCCCGTCAACGCAAATCAGAAGACTTCCGGGGACCCGACTTTTTTGTCGTGCTAGACACTGAACGGAAAACTCGCAAAAGTTGGGTCGTCTGGAACGAAGATGGCAAATATCCAAATTTGATTATCGAAATCCTTTCTCCTAAAACGGCTGATACAGACAAAGGATTTAAGAAAAAACTTTACCAAGATACCTTTCGTACCCCCGATTACTTTTGGTTCGATCCAAATACATTAGAATTTGTCGGATTTCATTTAGTTGATGGAGACTATCAACCCCTCGAACCGAATGCTCAAGGACAATTGTGGAGTCAGCAGCTTGGTTTATTTCTAGGAATTCATCAGAATCAGTTGCGTTTTTTCACTCCAGAAGGGAAACTCGTCCCGACACCTGAAGAAGTTGCCGAACGCTACGCCGCCAAACTGCGAGAATTAAATATTGATCCCGAAACCCTTTAAGTAGGGTTTGCTGTTGGGAGTTGTGAGGTGAGCAGGAGATGGGGAGATGGGGAAATGGGGAGACGCAGAAAGTGTATAAGCTGTTCGGCATTTAAACCTTAATATCAATAATGGCGTAATCCTTGTAGTGCGTTTAGCGAAGCCATGCCGCAGGCTTTAGCGAAGCCATGCCGCAGGCTTTGCATCTTGCTCGCTACTAATACCCAATTTAAATGCATGACAGCTTACATAGACAGATCCCCGACTTCTTCAAGAAATCGGGGATCTTGCTTAAGGCTGTACCTCATAAACCTGAAATCTGCTGTATCTGTTGCCTGTTGCCTATTCGTTAAAAAACAGAAAATTTAACTGTTATAAGGCGGTAAATTGGGTCCCACCTCAGCTTGGACATTGACATCCCGAACCCCTCTAATTTCCCTTGCCAAAGGTTCAATCCGTTCCAGATTATCTTGAGTTTGTATGTATCCGGTTACTGTAACGATTCCCTGATTAGCCTGAATCGCTAGTTGAGAGGTTGGCAGGTTAACCTCTAACTTACTCCGCACTTCACTTTGTACATTACGATCAGAGCGTTCCTCTCCTTCTCTGAACAGATTGTATCGTTGCTCCCGCGCCCGAATGTCAGCATTGGCTTGCGCTCGGCGGGTGGGGTTCGTTGCATCGCTTTTATTTTTTAACACGGTGTCCAAGTCTGGAGGATTACCAACCTCATTAATCGAATCAGGAGCGCTAGTACTGGTTCTAGCGACATCACCACAGGCGGAAACTCCTAATCCTAAAACACCGGTCAAGCATAAGAGTGTAAACTTATTCATTTTTTCTGTCCTCTTCGACGGCAAATAATCAGTAAAGATGTATATCAATCCATCTCAATTCAGTTCCGGTTCTCGATAAACCGTTGATCTAGACATCTGAGCATGAGGATCATCAACAGCCGTAACGGGGAAATCGGTATTTATCCCATCCATCTCTGGAGCATTGTAAATTCCCACTTCTTCGATTCCTCCATCTTTAAGTAGAGAAATTGCCTGACGAATTTGATCATCCGTACCTTCAACAATGACCAAAAAATCACCCCGTAAAAATCGTTCATGATACGCTTTGGCGTGTTTCTTGGGAATACCTAATCCAATCAGTGCGCCCAAAAGTCCACCACTAACCGCACCAATTCCTGTCCCGGCTAAAGTTGTGGCTACAGCAGTCCCCAAAGCGTCTGCTAACATGATTGGACCAATCAGAGGAATCGAAGCAGCACCCACACCGACGAGTACGCCAGTTACCAATCCAATGACACCACCGACAACAGCGCCATTCCCCACCTGTTTCGCCGCTTGATTACCCTTGCGAGTCTTCCTATCCGTATCGTGAAGCGACTCCTCTTCTAATTCTCGGGTAATCACGGTAACCTGATCCAGGGGAAAATTAGCCAGGTTGAGTTCCTGTAGTGCTTGCGTCACCGCGTCTCGGTTTGTAAAGATACCGATCGCCCGTTTGTGTTGATGTAAAGCCATTGTTCTATCCTTCTACACGCTAAAGATGAATTAGTCTGTTTTAATTTATAAGTAAATTTTATCATTTATCGGATCTTGTTTCCTCAATCAATAGGTGTAACTTTAGTCTCTATCCATAGAAAGAAGAAGAAGGAGGTTTATGCACTATGAACTCCCTGTTCCCTGTTCCCTTAACGAATGACGAATAAATTTATTACCACAGAACCACTCGGTAAAGGAGGTGAAGGCGGAGAACAAAAAGCCTGGGACGCCGTTCAGAAAGCATTTCGCGATCGCACCTGTATCGGGTATTGGCGCTATCCTATATTTTCCAAGGTGGGCAAGTCTCGCAAGGAACCCGATATCTTGATTGTGGACGCCCAACTGGGTTTAATCGTGATTGAGATTAAATCTGTCACCATTGACCAAATTCTGGCAATTACAGGTCATCGCTGGGAATTCCAAAACTATTACACCACCAGCAGCAACCCTTACCAACAAGCAGAAAATCAATTATTCTCACTCTTGGGGTATTGCGATCGCGAACCGATATTGCGCCGTAAAGTCACAGGGCGGGCGTTAATTTGCCTTCCTTTAATTACCGAGGCTGAATGGTACCAAAGCGGCTTCTACCAACTCCCTAGCTGTCCGCCAATTATCTTTCAAGATAATATCATTTCCTGGACTTTTCTAATCAAACGGATTCAGCAAACCTCTCCAATTATCAAAGGAACACCTCTGAATAACCAGCAGTGGAAATTACTGCAAGCGGTGATTAGTGGTACACCTGTTTTTCGGAAAAAACAACACCTGAAAGGACACAGAAATGCCATCCCAAAAACCATTAATGGCACGCCTCAACAAACCCGTGGTAGTATTCTGGCACAAGTAAGCCAACACCTATCTGAATTCGATTTAGCCCAAGAACAAATCGCCAAATCCATTCCTCCGGGTCCCCAACGGATTCGGGGGATAGCAGGTTCCGGGAAAACCGTATTACTCTGTCAAAAAGCCGCCCACATTCACCTCAAGCATCCCGACTGGAATATTGCCCTAGTTTTCTTTAGCCGCAGCCTCTATCACACCATTATTAGCCAACTGGATAAATGGTTGCGTCGCTTTAGTAGTGGCGAAATCAGATACGACGCCAAAGGTCATCGCAAATTAAAAGTTCTCCACGCTTGGGGAGGGAGAAAACAACCGGGATTTTATAGTACCCTTTGCCGACACACAGGGGTAAAAGCGCTTACCGTTAACGATATAGAAACCAAGCAACCGCATCAGGCATTAGCTGAAGTTTGTCTCAATCTTTTACAAGAGACAGCGATTCCAAAATTATACGATGTTATTTTAATTGATGAAGGTCAAGATTTAATCGTCGATGACCCACTAAAATTTGAGGGAAAACAACCCTTTTACTGGATGGCATATCAGGCATTACGCCCCGTTGAACCCACCCAACCAGAACAACGGCGGTTAATTTGGGCGTATGATGAAGCGCAAAGTTTAGAAAGCTTGAATATTCCTAATGCGAGTGAATTATTTGGCGAAGACTTAGGGCATTTAGTCACCGGACAGTATGGGGGAGGGATTAGAAAAAGTGAAACTATGTATCGGTGTTATCGTACCCCTGGGGAAATTATTACCGCCGCCCATGGGATTGGCATGGGATTATTACGACGGGGGGGAATGTTAACCGGAATTACCCGAATTGAGGATTGGCAAGCGATTGGCTATGAAGTCACGGGAACGTTTCGCCCCGGTCAACAAATTACCGTGAGACGCCCATCCGAACATTCACCGAATCTAGTCTCAAAACTTTGGCAGGGTTCTTTATTTGAGTTTATTGCCTATCGATCGCGTCAGGAAGAATTAACCGCATTAGCCGATAACATTGTCTACAATCTTCGCTATGACGGACTTAAACCGAGTCGCGAGATATTGGTCATTGTTTTAGGGTTGGGGTTGGAAGCAATGCGACTAGAAACGGCGGTGGCAGAGTTTTTGATGTCTCAGGGAATTGATATTTATCTTCCTAGTGCCATGGATTGCAATATGCTGCACATTGATAAAGATCATCGTGATCCAAATAAGTTTTGGTGTGAGGGTGGCGTTACTGTGTCTCGTATTCATCGGGCGAAAGGAAATGAAGCGGATATGGTGTATGTGGTGGGGTTAGATAATGTGGCAAAAGATGAGAATAATCTGCAATTGCGGAATCAGTTATTTGTAGCATTAACGCGGGCAAAAGGGTGGGTGAAATTGAGTGGCGTGGGTTCTTATCCTTTGTATGAGGAAATGTGGCAGGTGATGCAAAGTGGCGATACGTTTACCTTTACCTTTCGCCATCCGCCCCAGCGAGAGATTAGTGTAACCGATGTTGGGGAAGTGCGATCGCGCTATCAGAGTGGCGGGAGAAATTTTCAGAATGCGGAGTTAGCCGGGGCGCAGTTAGCGGGGGCGGATTTGCGGAATGCGAATTTAATTGGCGCGATACTGCGGGGGGCAAATTTACAGCAGGCGCAGCTAGATGGGGCAAAGTTGGTGATTGCGGATTTGAGTGAGGCTGACTTGAGTGAGGCGAGTTTACGCAAGGCGAAGCTAGTGGGGGCGAGTTTGAAGCAGGCGCGGTTAAGCGGGGCGGATTTGAGTTGGGCGAAGTTGGGGAATGCGGATTTAAGAGGGGCGGAGTTAGTAGGGGCGACGTTGGTGGGGGCAAGTTTGAGTGGGGCGGATTTAAGGGAGGCGGATTTGACGGGGGCGAATTTGGATAAGGCGGATTTGAGTGAGGTGAATTTCGAGGGGGCGAGGATGCCAGATGGGAGTATTTGTAAGACTAATTGGCGTGAACTATGACAGGGTATGGTAGGGGCGGGTTTCACTAAAAAGGTTGCGCCGCTTAGAATTCACGCTGGTAAACCCGCCCCGATTTAATTGTAAAATCTATGCCACCATTTTAGCTATGTCAGTCCAGTAGTTTGTGTTACTCGTAACCAAAAATGTATAACTATGATATATTAATATTTTTCTCACTGTCAGATTTTGATTCATCAATTTCCCCTTGTAAATCAGCTTCTCCAAGGTGTCGCTGCCCAGTTTTGTCTAAAACTTCTAAATGAGCGGCTTTGCCGTAGTGTAAATTATCGACGTACCAATATTTACCTGTAGAGATTTCGCAATAAACCACTCTATTATCATACCTAATTCCAGTTCTTTTGAATCTTTTAGTATCTCGTAATATAGTTTGCTCATCCTGAGGAGGAACAGTAGAAGATTCATCATATTCTATTTTGCTTAATTTTAGTTTTTTCTCTAGCCAATTCTCAAGAGCTGCTTGATTGTCAAGACTATCTAAATCAATGGATTGAGTTTCATCATTGTTTTTGATTATAGAAATTAAACAACATTTATTAATGTCGGGATGGGCAATTATAAAGCTAGAATTGGTAAAATTAATCACTAAATAAGTTATGTAGCTGTTTTGAAATTGCCTTTCAGCCACTTCTGCTAATGAAGTGTTTCTGACATCTCGACAGGATTGAGGTGTAAAGTAATCGAAATAATCATTTAGAGAATGGACTTGTTCTTTACGCCATTCTTTTGCATTCAATTTATTAAAAACGATATTTTTAAAAGCTAGCTTCAGAGACTTATCTTTGATTTGATTTAAACTTTGCTGGAAATTAGAGCCTTTAATAGCATCATAGTTAACAAATAAATTACTATCTTCTTTATAGATAATCTTCTGTTTTGTTTTTTTATTGAGTAAATCAAAAATAGATTTAAAAATTATTACTGCATCCTTAAACTCGGCATCTGTTAAATACTGACCTTCTAGAGACACTTCATTAATAAATATTTCCATTTTATAGTCCAAAAAGCCGTTCAAAATCTTTATCCATTTGGTCAAAAAAGCCTTCGGGCCACTCCTCAATACCACCATCAGGCTGCACAGGAATTTCTACAACTGGCGGTTCAGTTTTTTGCTGAAAATATAGTATCTTCAAATCTTCATGATTCAAAATTCCATCTAGAACTGCTATTCGCAAAGCATTCAAAATATGATCGCTGTGGGATTCAACAAAAACTTGTACACCACAGCTACTTACTTTAGCTAAAAATTTAGCCAGTCTTGATTGTGCTTTAGGATGTAAATGTGCTTCCGGATTTTCGACAATTAATATTTCACCTTGTTTGGCAATTAATGCTGAAACAATAATCGGTAAAACACAATGATATCCAAAGCCAATGTTAGCAGGTCTAAAACGATCTTTTGATGAACTTGAATTCATTAATAGTTCAAGTATATTACTTTCGGAACTCTTAATTTCTACCTTTGCTCCATCAAAAATGTTATTCAGCCATTCCTCTGTTTGAGTTGCTAACGTTTTGGCATCTTCTCCTAAACATAGCTCATCGTCAACTAGATAATCTTTATTTTTTTGTAGTAAATTAGCTGTAAATTCACCTTTTGGTCCTACATTGGGAAATTTTGTCAGAGTGGATTTAAAATAAAATTCTTGGGGTCCCACACGGTCTGCTGATATGTAATGAATCCTGTCGAAATACAAAGATTTATATACTTTGGAATCTATTTTAATATTTTCACCTTTTGCATTTTCAAAAACTCTCATGCCTGAAACAGGTAATAGTTTTGACAATGAACAATAGCTATTAATTTTTTCCTCTTGAATGATAGATATAAAGTTAAATTTATTTTGATGCACATCTTGATTAAATTCATTGTTTTTTTTATAAACTGAATTATGTTTATATGGCATACTATTGTGTTTATTGCCATCAAATCCTATAACCTCATCATCAAACTCAATCTTACTTATTTGAGCGACCATATCATCTTCATAATTTTCAGTAAAATGATATTGAGCTGATCCAACTATTTTAAAATTATTACTGTTAGATACTTCTATATTATCTTCATACAAGTATCTAAATATAATGGACTCTTCTCTTGATATGTTACTGTTTCTAATTTCATTAAAACTACCTAAGTGTACACAACTACCATTTAATACAAGTTGGGCAGCATTATCATTGTGTTCGATGGATTGTCTCATTAAGAGTAAGGATTGGAGCATGGTTGATTTACCACGTCCATTAATCCCTGTCAGTAAAGTTAACTGCCCCAAAGGAAATTCTGTTTCTTCCCTAAAGCATTTAAAATTTTTTATGATTATTTTTTTGAGCATTTTTTATACGTCTCCTAAAATTTCTTGAGCTAGCTTAAACCTAGTATACACCTTGGCTTTACCGCTCGTGGCAGATTTTATAGAATCGAGATAATCTTGATTTTCTAGTAATTTAATAAAATTACTTTTAATCGCCTCTTTGTGTTTTTCTAAAAACTCATCATTATTTATAGAGAAAAAATAAGATACAGATTCAAAAATTGCAATGTTTATTCTTGTCCTTCTCTGATCTGCACCTGTAGGCAAACGAAAATTTTTATTTCTAAAGAAATTAAAAGTCAACTTCATTACTCGCTCAAAATCCTTTTTCAACGCTTTTATTTCTTCATCTGACATCAGATTTATCTTTTTCATTGCCTTTTCTACAAAATCACCCAAATCACCTTGATAATCTTTTGCATAGTCAAAAATTCTAAAAGCTAAATAGCGCAAAATAATTTCTCTATCTTTCATCCTTTCGGGTGAAATTCCCTTGTCAATGGCTTTCCTGAAATATTCTTGTTCTGATAACTCTTTAAGCAAGTTTGTTGATTTACCTGAAAAAATACAGTTTCTCACTTCTTGACGACTAAGGTTTGTTCCCCCCGTGTTAATTCTGTTGAAAATATCATAAACAACTTTAACGGGAACGGAGGGCTTTATGATATACAAATTAAGCTTTTTGTCTTCAATCCTTGTTTGATAGTCACCTGGTAATTCTTTTAAGTCAGTGAAATTAGAACCATTTAATTTAGGTAAAGCTTCTAAACCACTTAACTTAAATGTATTATTAACAAAATCATGTAAAGTTGTAGTACGTTGTAGTCCATCCACAACAATGTACTTGCCCTCTTCTGTTTGATTTACATACCAAGGCGGAAGTGGAAAATTGAGAATGACAGACTCAATAAATTTGCTTTTTTGCTCTAACTTCCAAACTCTAGGATTGCGCTGAAAATCCGGATCGATAATAAGCTTACCATTGTCATATTTTCTCATTAACTCGAAAACTGTCTGAGGATCTTCTCTAATGTCGATATCGGCTTTAGTTGGGTCATAGGGATACAATCCACCACTATCACCACTATCTTCTTCGGCAGTATCCTGATCAGTAACAATTACGTCGCTCTCTTGTGCTACGCTATCCATTTTTCTCTTACGCCTGGTGAGCTTACTTGTCAACTCTTAACTATTTTAGGAGAATACACTCATATCAACCAGAATGCATGAACAGGACAAGAATGCGATCGCGCCCTAACTTACCTTCATCTTAATCTGAGCCATCCACGCCGCCGTGCCAAACACACCAGCCAAAAGCGCCGGAACACTAAAATCCGCATCCAGCTTCTCCCAATGCAACCCATCCCCCGATGGCGTCACTTCAACC
>NZ_JAVJNP010000037.1:0-30112 GCF_040217205.1 Coleofasciculus sp. A1-SPW-01
TTGACTTCACGATAAGATTTTCCTTCCAAAATCATTTTTACCGCCAAGGCTCTTTTAATTTCTTTGGTCTCTTTTGTCTGATTGATAAAATTAGCCAATTCATCTATAATGTTCATCTTTTGTCTTTTTACTAGGGATGTGTTATTACTATTATATCTGTTGCGACCTATTTAGGGCTGCTATATATATTCATAGTGGGCTTCTTGGTGAAAAAATTCTGGAATTAATCTACTGGTTAGAGGATAAGTTTCCGTACCTAGCTGGACGGTTTGGTCAATATCCGCTTTTCCTCATTAAAAAGTGAAACTACTTGTTAGAAGTATGATGCGATGAAGCAACTCGTTTCCATTCTCATCCCTTGCTACAACGCAGAAGCATGGCTAGCCCAAACACTAGAATCTGCACTGGCGCAAACGTGGTCGCCTACAGAAATTATCGTTGTTGATGATGGCTCGAAAGACCGTAGTTTAGCAATTGCCAAGGCGTTCGAGTCGCGTGGCGTCAAGGTCATCACTCAGCCAAACAAAGGAGCCAGCGCTGCTAGAAATCGAGCGTTTCAAGAATCCCAAGGCGATTTTATCCAGTATCTGGACGCCGACGATCTGTTTGCACCTGACAAAATAGAGCGCCAGGTGCAACTTCTGGCAAATGAGAATTGTAATTGTGTAGCTGCCGGAGAATGGGCGAGATTCTACAAAACTCCCTCAGACGCTTTGTTTATCCCTCAGCCTTTGTGGGCAGATATGTCACCTGTTGAATGGTTGGTTTGCGCTGGAAACAGGGGCTGGATGATGCACCCTGCCGCTTGGTTAGTTCCGCGCCAAATTGCTGAAAAAGCTGGTATTTGGAACGAAAATCTCTCTTTAGATGATGATGGTGAATACTTTGGCCGGGTTGTCCTAGTAAGCGAGGGGGTCAAGTTTTGCCAAGGTGCTAGAACTTACTATCGATCTGGACTTCCCATCAGTCTGAGTGGTTCAAAGTCGCCTGCTGCTTATGAATCAGCCTTTCAGGCTATAGAACTGAGTACGCAAGCCTTGCTATCCAAAGAAAATAGCCCACGTACACGCCACGCCTGTGCAACAAAATTACAACGCTTCATCTACGAAGTTTATCCGGATGTACCAGAACTTCGGAAGTATGCAGAAATGAAAGTCCAGCAACTCGGTGGTTCCAAGTTAAAACCTCGTGGAGGCCCGATGTTTCAACTGTTGTCTCAGATAGTGGGATGGCAGCAAGCGAAGCATATCCAAAAACTTGTGTACCGATATGGCTATAGTGAGGTTGCTGTGGGATGGAAATTGGCGAAGCTCAGAGAACGAATAGACTATCGTCTGAGTGCTGGCAAAGTTTCACAAACTAAAGCTAATAGGTGCGACAAGTAGTTCATCATGGCTATTTTTAGAAGTCAATAATGCTTAATATGTAGTCAATGTTGCCGATACTGAGAAACAGCAACTAGGTGTTAACTGATCAATCTTTTTATTTAGCTAAAATTAATAACCATGAACAAACAAATTAAAAATCTACCTAATTTTATTATTATTGGCGCACCTAAATGTGGAACTACAGCTATCTTCAATTATCTCAACCAGCATCCACAAATTTATATGCCTTCCTGTAAAGAACCACACTTTTTTTCTTTTGAAGGTGAAAATAAACCCCATTGGGGTATCCCAAATCTTGAAGCTTACGGTACTCTCTTTGAGGGAGTCACTGATGAAATAGCTATTGGTGAAGCATCCACTTGGTATCTTTACAGCAAAACAGCATCAGAGAGAATACAGTATCACTTACCAGAAGCAAAATTGATTGCTATTCTACGCAACCCTGTTGAGAGAGCTTATTCTAGCTGGGCGTTTCGCGTTCAATGTGGCTGGGAATCTATCACTAATTTTGAGCAGGCACTGCAAGCAGAGCAAAGTCGTATATGTGATAACAGGGAGTGGGACTTTCATTATTTACAATCTGGATTTTACTATACCCAAATTAAGCGCTATTTTGACCTGTTTCCTAGAGAACAAATTAAGATTTATCTTCATGAAGATCTAAAAGCCGATCCTGTAGGATTACTACAAGATATTTTTCAATTCCTGAACATAGATAGTAATTTTGTGCCTGACGTTTCAGTTAAGCATAATATAACCAGCTCTCCTAGAAACAACTACCTCAAACTATTTCTTGCCCGAAAAAGTAGACTTAAGTCTATCGTAAAGTCAATAATACCCAATAAGTTAAGGCAGAACGTTGTCGTACAATTAAGGCAATATAATCGAGTCAAGCCATCTCCGTTGTTACCAGATATTCGGCAGCGTTTTAGCCAAGTATGTAAAGAGGATATCTTAAAGCTGGAAAATCTAATTGAACGCGATCTTTCAAATTGGCTTTAGCCAATTAGCCTACTGGGAGTTATGCATAATGGCTAAAATTCTGATTTTGATCGGCGCTCATCTGTGTACTGCTCCTCGACCCCAGAAAGAAGCAGAAACACTCGCGAATGCTGGTCACGATGTTACAGTGCGTGGCTTTTGGTTTGACCCAGAACTGGTAAAGCGCGATCGCATCCTTTTCGCCAACAAGAAATGGCGATTTGAACCCATTGTTGACTTTCAACCCACTCACCGCCTCCACAATTGGAAAATCCGACTCCAAAGCCGTCTCGCTAAAGAACAGTTTCAGCAATTTGGCATTTTTTCACCAGGATTACTAGGCTACGGGGTAAAGGCAATGCTAAAAGTTGCCCGTCAAGCTTGTGCTGATCTAACCATTGTGCATTCAGAAGCAGGACTTTGGGTCGGTAATCAACTCCTCAATGAAGGCTTCCGCGTGGGAGTAGACTTTGAAGATTGGTTTTCTGAAGATCTCCCACCCACAGCTCGTGCTGCCCGACCAATCGCCCAACTCAAAGCCTTAGAAAGCCGTCTTGCCCGTGAGTGTATCTACTGCCTCACGACTTCCCATGCTCTAGCTGAAGCTCTAGCTGAGGCTTATCAGGCACCAAAACCAACAGTTATTTACAACACCTTTCCTTGGGCAGAGCGAGAGCAAATCGATCGCCAAAAACGCGATCGCAAGAATTTAAAGTTATCCTCTCTTCATTGGTTCTCCCAAACTATCGGACCTGGACGGGGACTAGAAACCCTCTTCCAGGCACTCCCTCACCTACATATACCCGTAGAAATTCATTTACGGGGCAACTACCCGGAAAGCGCTCGTCAATGGTTAGAACCACTGGTGACATCAGAATGGCGCGATCGCATCTTCATTCATCCCACCGTCCCCAATGCCGAATTACTATCCCGCATCGCTGAACATGATATCGGTCTGGCTTTGGAGTATACAGATATTCCTAGCCGCAATCTCACGGTAACCAATAAACTCTTTCAGTACCTACAAGCTGGTCTAGCGGTAATTGCCACTGACACTGCTGGTCAGCGAGAGATACTTTCCCAACAGCCTGCGATCGGTCGATTAATTCCCAGTCAAAATCCTGTTGCACTTGCCCAAGCCTTGAAAGACTTACTATGTACTCCTGAAAGATTGAAGACGACAAAAGCTAATTCTTTAAAAGTAGCCCAAGAAAATTTGTCTTGGGAAAATCAAGTAGAAGTCATCCTAAAAACTGCTAATTTCCTTTTAGGAAGTGATCCATTGTCCTACTCAATTTTAATCATGCAACCAAGTATCAGTAATTTATTTTTTTCTAAACTTCATCAAATTTCCGCTTTACGAACAATCGCGAAAAAAATTCTTCGCGGATATACTCTCCGACAGCCTTTTCATAGCGGAATGATTTGCCTAGATGCGGTGGAACACTCATGGGCATGGACAGGTAGCCGCCGATACGAAACCTTTGACCGTGAATTACAAGACAAGTTGTTATCACTATCTCGAAATTACGAAATCCTGATTGATATTGGCTCTAATATTGGAACAATGAGCTTATCTGTATTGTTACGCAATCCCAATATAAAAGCCGTTTGTATCGACCCTAATTCCCGGGCTATTGCTTTATTGCAGAACTCCATTGGTCTTAACCAACTAACTGATAGGGTCGATTTTATTGAAGCAGCTGTATCGGCTGTAGATGGGGTCTTAACTTTTGATGAAAGTGGTTCTGTAACTGGACATGTTAGTCCATCAGGCAAACAAGTTAATAGTGTAAGCTTCGCACGATTAATCAATGAACAACTTTCACGCAAATGTCTGGTTAAAATTGATGTAGAAGGATTTGAAGTTAATTTGTTAAAACATTTAAGTAGTCTAATTAATTTAACTAATTTATGTTTGATCATAGAGTTACATCCCCTAGGTTTTAATACAATCGGCAATCCTAATGATTGCTTTAAAAGTTTGCTCGATTCTGGAGCTATTATTGAAGATATTAGAGATCAGCGTCTTCATCAAGTCGAAGACAAAAAATTTACTCAAGTTATAGCCAAGTGGTCTAATGAATGATGTAACCTTACAAATTAATCTTTCTCCAGGCGATATTGCCTACGCACAAATAACAATTCCAGCTTTAGTTAAAGCACATCGTGCAAGCGTGTACGAAATACTAGCAATTGTTGATTGTTGCCGCCCCAAAAAAACTAAAATTGTTGATCCAGATCGGCGTTTCCCTGAACCTGAGTTTCGACAAAGAGTGGATAAAATTTGCGCTATCGCTGAAGAACTTAAAGCAAAAGGGTATCTAGATCGAATAGTTTACCTGCATCCTGACAACTCTTTACAACCAATTCTCTCTCGTAAATACTTGGCTAACTGGGTAAGTGAGACGCATGACTATGGAGGTTGTGCGCTTATGGCTTACCTAGCAGCTTTTGAAGCAACCACTACTCGCCACCTTATCCACTACGATGCAGATATGCTGCTTTACCAAGCACCAGATTATGACTGGTCAGTTGAAGCCAAATATCTGATGGATAAAGAACATAAAGTAGTAGCGGCTAGTCCGAGAATCAGTCCACCATTTAGCCAAGAAAAAAATCTTCCTGATGCTCCTAGCTTACATGAAGATCGACCTCTGGTTCCAGTTGAATGGGGTTGGTATAATGATTGGTTTAGTAATCGCTGTTACTTGATAGATAAAGAAAAATTAAATAGTTATTTACCACTGATTCAAGGGCGTTTACTATTAGAAATATTAGCCGTAAAATATTTAAATCGTGGCTATCCCAGATCGCCAGAAATTATGCTTTTTAAGCGAATAGGACGTACTGGTGGTCGGCGACTTAACCTTAAATCTGAGCAAGCATGGCTTTTGCATCCCACCACTAAGCCATCTCGCTACATAGAGCTTCTACCACAGATTCAACAGCATATTTTAAAAGGTCAAGTCCCTGTAGAGCAGAGAGGTTTTGCAGACATAAATCTATCTGCCTGGGAAAATTTTCTCGCTAAATCATCCTGAAATGCGTATCTTACTCACTGCCGACCCCGAACTCCCAGTCCCCCCGCAACTCTATGGAGGTATTGAGCGCATCATCGATCTTTTAGTCACCAGGCTGCAAACTCACGGTCATACAGTTGGACTAGTCGCCCACCGTGACTCGACCTCACCAGCGCATCAACACTTCCCCTGGTCTGGTCTCAAGTCCCAAGATAAATTCGATGCCCTGCAAAACACGGCAGCTTTATGGTCAGCCGTCCGGCAATTTCAACCCGACCTAGTGCATAGCTTTTCCCGCATCCTCTATCTCCTGCCGCTTTTGCGCTCTCCCCTGCCCAAGGTAATGTCCTACCAACGCCGCCCTAGCCGTCGCACTACCAGTTGGGGTGTGAAACTGGCAAATGGTTCCCTCACGTTCACTGGATGCAGCGACCATATTTGTCGCCAAGGTCGAGCCTCTGGTGGTATTTGGCATCCCATCCATAATTGCGTAGAACTAGAAAAATACACCTTTGAGCCCACCGTTGCCCCCGATGCTCCCTTAGTGTTCTTGAGTCGGGTAGAACAAATTAAAGGGGCGCATAATGCTATTGCTGCTGCCCGAAACACTGGACGCCGCCTGTTAATTGCTGGCAACCACGGTACAACCGGAGAAGCCGGACGCTACTGGCAAAACCAAATCGTCCCCCACTTAGGCAAAGACGGAATTGAGTACGTCGGATCTGTTAACGATACCCAGAAAAACGTCCTACTGGGTCAAGCTGTCGCCATGATTGTACCGATTGAATGGGAAGAACCCTTCGGTATCGTCTTTGCCGAAGCCCTCGCCTGCGGTACGCCAGTCATTTCTTGTCCTTTAGGCGCCTTACCCGAAATTATCCGCCCTGGTATTGACGGCTATCTTGTCAGCAGTATTGAAGAAGCCTGCAGTGCCATCCAAAACTTACCTCAAATCGATCGCCGTAACTGCCGCCAACGCGCCGAAGATTGCTTTTGTGCCTCAGTGATTGTGGATAAGTACGAGCAACTGTACCTCAGTCTGATTCCTGCCAATCTCACAAACAAAAAGTCCAGCCATCTGGTGCAATAAATCTCAACGAGCGATAAGGGAGTCCTGATTGATTTAGCCCTGACTTGTATGAATAACCAGCCTACAGACAAGACAGACCTTGTTATCCTCCAACCTAACTATGGTAAATGCTTCTAACGACACGCCACGCCATTGCTCCCTGCCATTACCCCTAACCTGGTTACAACCCATTGACTTCCCCCACAAACTAGGCATTTGCGAGCGATTGTTTGGCAGTGCGATCGCTCATAGAGGCATCTGCTGGGTGCAAACCGAATCGGGTCTCCCCTGGAAACTCGACCTGACCAATCCGACTCACCGCTGGATTGTATATGGCAAATATGAGGGCGCTAACTTCCTCAACTGGGCAAAAAAATTCATTCCCCCCAATGGCATCATTGTCGATTCCGGGGCAAACATCGGTCAAATGCTGATGTATTTGGCTCAGTGGATACCCCAAGGCAAATTATTAGCCTTTGAACCGGGTAAAGCAGCAGCCGACTGGTTAGAGGAATGTCTAGTCACCTATCCCAATCTACCCGTAGAACTCCTCAGATTTGGTCTCGGCGCTGCACCCACTCAACTGCGCCTGCAAAATATCGGAGCCAATTATGGTCACGGTGCTTGGAATCAAATCTCTGAGACTGAGGGAGAAACAATCCAGATTGTGCGTTTAGCAGACGAGTTAGCTATCCGTTCCATTGAAACCGTTGATTTGTGGAAGTTAGACGTAGAAGGCTACGAAATTCCCGCTCTACAAGGGGCAGAAGAATTGTTAAAACAGCAGCGCATCCGAGCCATCTATGCCGAATCTGTTGATGAAAACGGTCAGCGAATTCGAGAGTACCTGAGTGCATTTGGATATCGCTGCCATCTTTTCGACCACAACGACCGACTCTACCAACCGTCTCAATTTCCTCCTCGTAGTAATGGACTTTTCTTACCTAGCTAAGTTGCTGGTCTTAACAGCCGTTGAAGTTATAGCTAAAGGTGTCAACCTTGAACCGTAAAGTTCTCATTGTCAGCCCTCATTTCCCACCGATTAACGCCCCCGATCATCAACGGGTGCGGATGTCTTTGCCCTACTTTGAAGAATTCGGCTGGGAACCTCACATTCTCACTGTGCGACCTGAGTGCGTTGAGGGCGTGCGTGACCCCCTACTAGAGCAGGCAGTCCCCAGCCACATCCCAGTCACCTGCACAGGAGCATTGCCTGTCAAATACACCAAGCGCATCGGTATGAGCAGTCTGAGCCTGCGGTGTTTTTTTCACCTGCTCCGAGCAGGCGATCGCATCCTCGCCAGAGAAAACTTCGATTTAGCCTATTTCTCAACCACTGCCTTTACCACAATGGCGATCGGTCCCAGATGGCGCAGCCGCTTCGGAGTACCTTACGTCCTTGACTTCCAAGACCCCTGGTTAAGCGACTACCACAAGCAGCCTAACTCATCTCGACCACCAGGCGGTCGCTATAAATATGGTTTTGCACAATTCATGGCACAAAGGCTTGAACCTAAAACCTTGCGTTGTGTCAGCCATGTCATCAGTGTGTCCCCAAAATACCCAAAAACCTTACTTGAGCGATATTCCTGGTTGCGCCAAGACCAGTTTACCGTCCTGCCCTTTGGTGCACCTGAAACAGACTTTGAGCAGCTTCCCTCCCTCAAGGTTCAGCAAAAAATCTTTGACCCCAATGATGGGAAACGCCATTGGGTTTATGTCGGTCGAGGTGGCGGCGATATGGCTTTGGCTGTGCGAGCATTATTCTCCAGCATCCAGTCCGAGCGCCATCAACATCCAGAACAATGGGATGCGGTCAAACTACACTTTGTCGGCACCAGTTATGCACCAGGAAATCGCGCTGTTAAAACTATACAGCCAATTGCCGAAGACCTAGGAGTTGCTGACATAGTAGAAGAGCATCTCCATCGCGTTCCCTATTTTGAAGCTTTACAGATTCTCACCGACAGCGACGCAATTTTACTCATCGGTTCCGACGATCCGGGCTACACTGCCTCTAAAATTTACCCCTGCATCCTAGCTCGGAAACCAATATTCGCCATTTTCCATCAACAGAGTTCCGTGGTAGAAATTTTGCGCCGCTGTAATCCGGGTCGAGTAATCACCTTCAACTCACAAGCTCGACCAGAAGATTTGCTCAAAGATATCGCGTATCAGCTCAATTGGTTGCTGTCTATCGTGAAAGGCTATCAACCTGAAACCAACTGGTCAGAGTTCCACCCCTATACAGCCCACGAAATGACCCGCAAACAATGTGCCATCTTTGACCGATGTCTGACGTTGCACGAGGGCGTGAAGAAAGCATGAACAGCCATCTCACACTAGTTCTCCAATCGCTGCTCAATCATCCAATTGTTGTCCGCCAACAACGACGACAGTTACTCCAAGCATTTTGGATAATCGTAACGGTTTTATTTCTTTTTGAACTTTACACGCTACAAACTCGCTCATTAGCTAGCATTGCGGGTGCCATTTTAATTGCGATCGCTGCCTTAGTTCCTGCTTATTTGTGGTGTTCCGGCAAAGCATTGGGATTACCCATATTTCCACTTTTCGCCCTGACTTATCTTTGGACTCACGCTATTCCCTTAGTCAGCAACCATCCCAAAGTTATACTTTACTCACCACAAGAGCATTTATTTGCCAGCGTCACCGTAGCGGGTTTTCTGGGATTAGCAACCTTAATCTGGTTTAACTTTGTCAAAACGTCTCCGCCTTTGCCGCCAGCTTATCGAGCCTTTAATGAGCAAAGCGGCAATAAATTTTTCTTGAGTGTTCTTGCGGCTGGTGTGCTGTTTAATATGTACTCATTGGGGGGATGGTTTTTTCTGGATGGAGGACTATTTTCTTTAATTCGCAGCGCTATACTAGGACTTAACGTCTTAGCCGTGTTCACATTATCTTTTAATGCTGGTGTCGGAAAATATTCAAAGCGAATGAATCGACTATTCTTTGCTTTGTTAGCATTATATATGATGACAAGTGCTGCTTCTCTACTTTTAGTCGGGGCGACTTCAATTTTCCTGATCGCGACAGTTGCTTTTATTTTGGGAAGTCGGCGAATGCCCGTATTACCAATAATTATAGTTGTAATTTGTTTGTCTTTGCTGCACTACGGTAAAGCAGAAATGCGAGCCAAATATTGGTTTGGCTCCCAAAATCGCTTTGTACAACCCTGGGAGTATCCAGGTTGGTATGCTGAATGGGTAGGTTATTCACTCGAATATTATAAAAATCAAAGGGCGAGTTCTCAATCTGGAGCAAGTCCTCAATCGGAGGAAAGAGCTTCATTTCTACAAAGAAGTAGTGTAATTCATATACTACTATTGGCTCAGAGAAAAACTCCGACAACTGTGCCGTATTTACAGGGAAAAACTTACATGATTCTGCCCCAGTTAATCGTTCCTCGTTTTTTAAATCCGAATAAGATTCGCAGCCACGAAGGGACTTATATATTAAACATTCATTACGATCTGCAAACTCGCGAGGCAACGTTTACAACTACAATTGGCTGGGGCTTGCTAGCCGAATCTTATGCCAATTTCGGTCTTTTAGGCTGCGCCGGATTAGCAATTTTTTTGGGTGCATTTTATGGAAAAGCTACAAGCTGGAGTCTGCATACACCCTTGATATCATCTCGTTCCCTTTTTTCTGTGCTGTTGATGAGTTGCGCTTTCCAAACAGAATGGAGTGCGGGTGTCTACTTTGCTGCGCTTTTTCAAGCCACTATGGTTTTAGTGGTAATTAATTTTGTTTTTATGAAAGTTTATAAAATCAAAGATTGTTTAGATATCAAGCGGGACAATAAAAGCCTGAATCACTCGAGTCAGGAATGGTCATGAACAAACTGGCAATCATTACTTCGCATCCGATTCAATACTACGCTCCTTTCTTTCGCAACATTGCTAGTGTGGCTGACTTTTCGTTTAAGGTTTTTTATCTCTGGAACTTCGGCGTCACCCAGCAAGTTGATGTAGGTTTCAAGCAAAGAATACAGTGGGATATCCCGCTATTATCTGGATATGACTATGAATTCGTTCCCAATATTAGTCCTAATCCCGGTACTAGCCACTTTTGGGGACTGCAAAACCCATCATTATTCAATCAAGTCAGGGTTTATAATCCCGATGCCGTCCTCTTGATGAATTATAACTACGCCAGTCTTTATAATTTTATCTGGCGCTGGAACTGCCGCAAAGCGCCGCTGTTGTTTCGGGGTGACTCCCATCGGCTTTTACCAATTACTGGTGCTAAACAATGGCTGCGTCGCAAGTTTATTACCCTGATTTATCGACGCTTTTCCGCCTGTCTTTATGTCGGTCAAGCGAATTATCATTACTTCCGTTACCACGACGTCCCCCCGGAAAACCTGTTTTTTGCCCCCCACGCCATAGACAACGATCGCTTCTTTTCTCAAGCCGAGGAAGCCAGTCGCCAAGCTAAGCTTTGGCAGCAGGAATTAGGAATTCCTGAAAACCATTCCGTTATTTTATTTGCTGGAAAATTTATATCTGTAAAGCGACCCCTAGATTTACTGCAAGCGTTTTTACAAGCCCACCTCTCTCAAATATCCTTACTGTTTGTGGGAACTGGTTCTTTAGAGAAAGAACTGCGTTCACATGCAGCCAATCATTCACACATTCATTTTGCTCCTTTTCAAAACCAAACTCTCATGCCTCGTACATACGCTATAGCTGATTTGCTAGTCTTGCCTAGCTACAGCGAAACCTGGGGGCTGGTGATTAACGAAGCGATGTGTATGTCTCGCGCTGCGATCGCGAGTACTCATGTAGGCTGCGCTTCCGATTTAATTCAACCCTACAGAAATGGATTGATTTTTCCAGCCGGTGACGTGTCGGCACTTGCTACTTGTCTACAAGAAGCTTTTTCAGATAGAGAGCGATTAAAGATGTGGGGAGAAGAAAGCCGCAAAATTATCACTCATTATAGCTATACCCAAACAACTCAAGGTTTAAAAGAAGCCCTAGTCCATCTGGGGGTACTTTGTCCAAGCCAGTAGTTCATCACCAACAGCACACGTTATCCTATGTTTTGTGCAAAATGTCAGCCCTTGCCAATCAGACTCGCCTACACCTTTGGTTTCCAAATATATTTGAGTTTAAAGGAGGCATCCAAGTTTATTCTGCCTTTTTGCTAGAAGCTCTGCAAACAACTTACCCCAAGGTTCAGTATGATGTATTCTTAAAACACGACACTCGCTGTCCCAGTAATGTATCACTTCTGTGCAATACTAATACTAATTTTCACTATTCCGGATCGTTGCCTCTAGCCCTACGCACTCCCGGTTTTGCTGCCCAAATTTTGGGACTTGGACTCTGGCAACGCCCTAAGTTAGTAATTGCTGCTCATCTCAATTTCACAGTAGCTGCTTACTGGTTGAAACAACTCACAGGTGTCCCTTACTGGACAATTGCTTATGGTATAGAAGCCTGGAATATTCAACGTCAAGACTTGCAAACTGCTTTACACCATGCAGATCGTATTCTTTCTATCAGTGGTTACACTCGCGATCGCCTGATCCAAGAGCAAAATCTTGACCCAGCTAAAATTTCACTTTTGCCATGTACCTTTGATCCAAGTCGCTTTCAGATTTCTGCTAAATCGACTTACTTATTAGAGGAATACAGCCTCAAACCAGAACAACCCATTATCTTGACAGTCTCACGGTTAGCAGAAGCTAAACGATACAAGGGATACGATCAAATTCTGGAGGCACTCCCTCAAATCCGTCAAGCAATTCCCAATGTTCATTACATAATTGTTGGTAAAGGGAAGGATAAACCTCGCATCGAGCAATTAATTGCTCAACTGGGACTGCAAGATTGCGTGACACTGGCAGGATTTATACCTGACGAACAATTAAGCGACTATCACAATCTTTGTGACGTTTTTGCCATGCCTAGCAAACTAGAAGGGTTTGGTATTGTCTATTTAGAAGCTTTAGCCTGTGGCAAACCCGCACTGGGGGGCGATCAGGATGGGGCGATTGATGCCCTGTGTCATGGTGAGTTAGGAGCTTTAGTCGATCCCGATGATGTGGACGCGATCGCCCAGACTCTCATCCAGATATTACAGCGAACTTACCCCAATCCACTCATGTATCAACCTGAAGCACTACGTCAGGCGGTTATCGACAAGTTTGGATTTGACCGCTTCAAGCAGAAGCTTGTTGAATTAATGCAAGATTATGCCGATATTTATATTACGGGCAGCCCATCATAATCTCTTGATTATTTCTCTGAGTAATAATTATTAGTATTTGCATAAAATCGGAATAATTTTGTCCTGATTTCTAGTATCCATCGTGAATGACTAAGTGACTCAGCCAGCCGAGATAGCTGGCATATTCCTTGGCTGGGATTCCAGTGACTTTTAAACAACTTCCACACACCCCTCTATCAACACCAGAAACGGCAGTAACTCAACCACGAGTTTGTCATGTCGTGGCAAGCATTAATGAATCTACAGGAGGTCCAGCTTTATCCGTCACTAGCTTAGCTCAAGCCCTTGCTGCACAGGGAGTGTTCTCCCATTTACTTACACTTGACTATCAACAAAGAGGTCGCCAAGCTCCAGCAGTAGGTGTCAGGTTACACAACTATCCTGCGACCTTACTTAGCTGGTATATACGAGGCTTTCAGCCTAATGCTAGCCATGCTCTGTGTCAATTAGCTTCAACCGAATTGGATTTAATTCACAACCACGGCTTGTGGATGTTTCCCAATCTTTATGCCCGTAAAGCCGCTGTGATAAATCGTCTGCCATTGGTGATTTCTACCCGAGGCATGATTGAGTCGTGGTCATTGAAGCGCAGCCGAATAAAGAAATGGTTGGCATGGGTTTTGTATGAACAAGAAAACTTGAAAAATGCGACAGCTTTTCATGCTACTTCCTGGGAAGAAGTAATTTCTATTCGTCGGCTTGGATTTGAACAGCCAATTGCTTTAATTCCCAATGGAGTCTATTGTCCGGACTTATGTGAGCCAACAAATCGAGAAATATTGACACAGATATTCCCAGAACTATCTGCCAAAAAGTGGCTACTTTTTTTGTCGCGGATTCATCCTAAGAAAGGCTTAGACAACTTACTGCAAGTTTGGCAGAAGTTAGCAGCTAAGTTTCCTGACTGGCATCTTTTGATTGCTGGTCCCGATCAGATTGGCTATCAAAGGAAACTAGAGTCTATGACAGTAGAGTTAAGTCTAGAGAAGCGAGTTACTTTTACCGGAATGCTTTCTGGAGAAAAGAAAGCGGCTGCTCTGAGGAACGCTGACCTATTTGTTTTACCAACTCATTCAGAAAACTTTGGCATTGCTGTAGCCGAAGCACTCGCTCATGCAATTCCAGTAGTCACGACCAAAGATACACCTTGGCAAGATTTATCCACCTATGAATGCGGCTGGTGGATAGACAACAACCAAGACGCACTAGCTCGTGCTTTAGCTGAAGGGATGCAGTTGTCTTCCCAAGAACGCAAAATCATGGGTTTAAAAGGTCGAAATTTAGTGGAAACTAAATACTCCTGGGATTCTATATCTAAGGAAATGTTAAGCGTTTACCACTGGATTCTGGGTCATGGTGATCCTCCTAGTTGTATTCAGTTTGACGTTTCTTACTGAGGGTCCAAGATGAAAATTTCTATCGTTACAGGTCCTTGGTTTCCGGTTCCGACATTACAAGGAGGAGCAGTACCGCGTCGCTGGCAAGGTGTGGCTGAACAATTTGTGGCTATGGGTCATCAAGTAACTATTGTATGCCGCTCCTACCCCAGTCAGCCTCAACAAGAGATTCTTAATGGTGTGAAGTATTTCAGATATAGTGGATTTCCTCAAAGTCGGTCAATTACTTGGGATTTACTCAAAGACTTGGCTTATGCTTTGTTAGTCTTACCAGTGTTACCTCGTGCTGACATTTTAGTTATTAATGATTTTTGGTTACCTGTCTTCGCATCTACACTACGTCCTGATGCAGGTCGAGTCGTAATTAATGCCGCTCGATTTCCTAAGGGACAATATCATCTATACGCTAGCGCAGACCGATTTGTTGCTCCATCTAAAGCCATTCAAGAAGCCATTGCTAAACAATGTCCACCTGCTACTTCTCGGCTTCGGGTTATTCCTAATCCAATCAACACCCGCCTGTTCTATCCACCTGTTTCACCACGTCCTATAAAGAAGGATAAAACTATCTTGTATGCAGGTAGAATTCACCCAGAAAAAGGTATTCACCTCTTGCTCGATGCTTTTGCCATCTTATGCCAAGATTTCTCAGATGTAAAATTGCGGATTATTGGTCCGTTCAGGCAGAACCAAGGTGGTGGTGGAGAAGATTATCTGCATAGCTTAAAAATCAAAGCTCAAGAATTACCTGTTGAGTTCTCTGAACCGATATTTGATGGTAAAAAGTTAGCTGAAGCCTACCGCAATGCCGATTTATTTTGTTATCCATCACTAGCTGACAAAGGAGAATCGTTTGGGGTTGCTCCTTTAGAAGCAATGGCTACAGGTTTAGTGCCTATAGTCTCTAATCTGGACTGCTTTAGAGACTTCATTGAAGAAGGTAAAACTGGATACTTTTTCAATCACCGTAGCCCTAATGCGGCTAAAAATCTCTCATCCACTTTGGCTTCAGCGCTACTTAATCATAAAGCAACTGGCAAAATGGCTATCAATGCTTCACGAAATGCTATTTGTTTTAGTTACGCAAGAATTGCCCAACTCTATTTGACTGAATTTGAAGAATTAATCAAACAAGGATAACTCAGAGACAACTATGCAAAAAGATAAAATTCAAAATTTTTATGAGAAAGTGTACACCGAATACTTGTCTGATATTTCTGGTGAATTTGAAGGTTATGAAAGGAATAAGGTATTGAAAAAAATTTATCGACAAGGTTATGGGAAGCGCTTATTAGATATAGGTGCTGGTCGTGGTACGGTCAGCAATTTTTTCATGGAAAATGGCTACGAAGTCTATGCCTTGGAATGGAATGCGGCTGGCGTAGATAAACTCATAAAACTTGGCATTAGCGCCATCCAGAAAGACATTGAAGATATCCCCTATAATTACGAAGATAATTTTTTCGATGAAGTATTTTGGGGAGACAACATCGAACATCTATTTTTCCCTGAAAAGGTTGCTAGGGAAATTCATAGAATTCTCAAACCGGGCGGACGACTTGTTCTGAGCACTCCTAATCATGGTTGGATTGTCAACCGCTTCTACTATTTACTCATGGGTGTACCCAGAAGAACAGAGGGACATAAAATTCCCATTTGGGAATGGCAGCACATTCGATATTTCAACAAAGCTGAAATTAGACACTTTTTAAACCATTGCGGATTCCAGAAAAATTTTGCTTTTCATGGAGCAGAGCGCCGACAACCATTTGCGGCTTTGAGTCGGTATTTTCCCTCACTTTTAGGCTCTGTAATGGTGGTTGAAGTTCGTAAATAAACAGATATGCTAGAAAAAATCACTCCTCTTATTCTTACCTTCAATGAAGCCCATAACATCGATCGCACTCTGGCAAAACTCACTTGGGCAAGGCAAATCGTCGTTATTGACAGCTACAGTACCGACGAAACCTTGGACATGGTAAAGTCTTATCCGCAAACCCAAGTCTTTCAGCGGCAGTTCGACACCCATCACAACCAGTGGAACTACGGCTTGTCACAAGTCACAACTGAATGGGTACTCTCCCTCGATGCTGATTACTTCCTCACCGACGCACTGATTGCTGAACTTGCGTCTCTTCCCACAGATTCCCCTATAGATGGCTACTTCGCCCGGTTCAAATATTGCGTATTTGGCAAGCCATTGCGGGGAACATTGCTTCCGCCTCGACAAGTTCTATTCCGACGGGAAAAATCTATCTATCTCGATGACGGACATACCCAGCTACTTCAAATAAGAGGCGAGTCTGGTATGCTCAACTCCTATATCTACCACGACGATCGCAAACCTCTAAGCCGCTGGTTATGGGCGCAAGACCGCTATATGCTGATTGAAAATAAGAAAATCCTGGAAACGTCTCCTGGTGAACTTAGCTTAGGCGATCGCATTCGGCGGCAAAAAATTCTCGCTCCCTTCGTCATCCTGTTCTACTGTCTGATCTTCAACCAAGGTATTCTCGACGGTTGGTATGGCTGGTATTATGCACTCCAGCGAACCCTGGCAGAAATCCTACTCTCCATTCGTCTAATCGAAATGGAAAAATTTGCATCTCAAGCACCCACTACGTCGGACAGATCTGTCTCCAACAGAATCGCAGCAACATCTACCCAATCGGTTAACCCTTCTGTCTTGGTGGAAAAATAAACTCAATCTGCCAGAATACATCTCTCATACAAGCCATGGCATGTCTTTATATCACTGCCTTATCTGAATAAGTTGGGTTTCGTAGCTTACCTCAACCCAACCTAAAAAATTGACATGCACCCAATGTTACAAGAGGCTGACAACAGCGGATTTGGTATTATCCTCCTGTTCCTTGACCCATTGTATTCGTTTTACGTCCTTTTCTCCCATCTCTTCCATTAGGGCTTGATGCAAACTCTGAAATGACTGACTTATGCAATACGTTAGAATACTCTTGTGCAATCAAATCAGGAGTAAAATGAGATTGTAAATACCGACGACCCGCTTCACCCATACGCTTGACTAATCGTTCATCTGTGGACAACTGTTGAATAAATTCTGCCAAACCTTTCGCATCACCATTACTGAACGCTGCACCACATTCAGCCTCCGCAATCAGCGCCTGTAAATAAGACTGAGGTTCACAAATCGCAGCAATTGGACGTCCTGCGGCTAAGGCGGCATAAAGTTTACTGGGGGCGACTAAACCTTCCATCCCTGAACTAATGCTAACTAAGGATAAGTCCCCTGAAGTAAGTGAATAGGGTAGGTTTTGTTTATCTTGATAGGGTAAAAAGCGACAATTCCTTAAACCCAGTAGACGAGTTTGGGCTTCAAAGGCTTCCCGCTTAGCACCATTACCAATAAACACAAACAAAATTGGCTTATGTTGTAACAGTTGGGCAGCGTTGAGAATCGTTTCCATATCATGACAGCGACCCATATTTCCGGAATAGAGTACCGTAAACCGATCAACTAGATTGAAGTTTTGGGCAAACCAATTATCCTGTTTAGCAATGGGTACAATCCAATTGGCATCTGCCCAATTATGAATAACGGTAATTTTGTCGTTCAGGGCGGGACATTTAGCGGCGATACGATTTTTCATCGAAGGACTCAAGACCACAATTTGTTGAGCCTGTTTCCAAATATGGCAGTTCACTGTATTCCAGAATTTGACCAGCCAGTGGCGATGAGACACAACATTGAGTTCGACTGCAACATCTGGATATAAATCATAGACTAAACAAACATAAGGGAGTCCAAATAACTTTTTCGCTAAATATCCCAAAATGGGCAAAAACGGCGGAGCAGTGGTTAACAGGAGTATGTCCCCCCGACTACGGGTTCTGAGTAAATGCAGTCCAGCCCGCAAACAAAATATTAGTCCATTCAAGGCTTTACCGCGAATACGTTTTGACCAAATCCGAGTCGCTCGCGATCGCTGAACGATCAGTTGCTGAAAATACTCCCTTGCTGGTGCTGACTGGCTGTTAAATGCATAACCCGGTTGTCCAGTAAACACTCGCACAGACAAACCTTGTTTGCCTAACTCGACAGCCAGTTCTTCTATTAGCTGTCCGGTTGCGGCGTAGTCAGGGGGGTAATATTGAGTTAAGATCGATAAACGGAGGGATTTACTATGCCGTAGGGGAGTCTCACTATTGCTCATGTTTCTGTGTTACTGACTGGGATTTAAAATAGATATCAAATTACGCTAAATTTTACACATTAATTTACCAATATCCGGATCGCATCAGCACTCAATCGTCTAACTTTGTTGACTATTTATTTTACCCCAATTTAAACCTAATTTTTATTTTTGCATGGTTAAATTAATACGTGAATTTTAATAAAGATTACAAAAATGAGACTGATATTGGATGTGACAGTTTATGATCAAATTAAATTAGGTGATCGCTGTAATTTTTGGATCACCATATCTTAACGAACATTTCCAGCACCTTCGGATAGATTTAAATCATTCGTTGGTATTCGTTTGCCCATCCACCGTAGCGATAGGCAAGATTCGTCAACTCAAAATGCCTACACCCTGACCCTTCTATGGATTATCCTGATCGAGCGCACTAACGCTGTATTTATAAGTAGTCATTATGATCAGCGTACACCAAAACCTCTAAAAAAGTTGTTGTCCTCCTGTCGCCAGGAGTTCTACCTGAGTCGTGAGGGTCAACCTTCGTGCATCCCCACCTCCTCTGGGATAAGGGATCGAATCGTCCACTATTCGCGTCAGTTTGAGAAACGCCAACGTTTAACTGAATTATGGGTTCAAATGGAGAGCATCAGTCGTTATTACCCAATCGTAATGGACAACTACCGTCAGAACTGTCCAGTCTCTCCCTGTATGAGTTAGCCCAGACAGAGGATGACAAGCTGGATTTGCGTCAGATTCTGGCGGTAGCGCGGCGACGGGCATTGGTTGTCGCGGGGATGGCGATCGCGGTGACCTCGGGAATTGTCACGAAAGTTTTGCAGCAGACGCCTAACTATGAAGGTAAGTTTCAGTTATTGGTAGGGTCAGTTTCCGGTGAAGATCAGTTCGATCAGATTAGTGAATCCCTGAATCAAGCGTCTGGGGGTCAAACCAATAGTATAGATTACGAAACTCAGATTCAGGTGCTGTGGAGTCCTCAAGTGATGACTCCAATTGTCGAACAAATTCAGTCTCGCTATCCAGAAATTGACTATAATACGCTTCGCAGTCAACTGGCGATTAATCAGTTACAAGAAACGAAAATATTAGAAGTACGCTACCAAGATTCTGACCCGGAAAAAATTCAATTTATTTTAGAGCAAATTGCGACAGGGTATGTGAACTACTCGCTCTCTGAACAGCAGACAAGTACGCGACAGGGGATTCAGTTTGTCGAAGAGCAACTGCCAAAACTCCAGGGGCGGGTGGATAGTCTCCAGCAAAAACTACAGCGATTTCGCCAACAGTATAATCTGGTTAATCCGGATAGTCAGGGTCAACTGTTGACCAGTCGAGTTAGCACCATTGTCCAAGAACGTCAAAACACCCAAACCCAGCTAGATGAAGCCCGCACCCTGGCGGTGCAACTTCAAAGTCAGTTAGGGGAACTTGGACTATCTCCAAAACAAGCGATCGCGGCTTCCGCCCTCTCAGAAGCCCCCCGTTATCAGCAGTTGCTGAATCAGTTAACCGAAATTGAAAGTAAAATTGCTAGTGAATCGGCGCGGTTTACCGAACAGAGTCCCACGATTCAGGCGCTACGAGAGAAGCAACAAAATTTACTTCCTCTGCTGAGTCAGGAAGCCGGAACTGTTTTGGGGGCAAATGCTAGTGCTGTACCGGAAAATCCGGAATCTCTGGCGTCGCCTAGTTCCCTGCGTTTGGCACTGACTCAACAGCTTGTAGAGACAACGAATCAAATTAATATGCTAGAAGTGCGCTCAGGTGCGATCGCTAAAGCCGAACGGTTGATGAGTCAGCAGCTTAAGAATTTGGCAGTGGTTGCCCGTCAGTATACGGATTTACAGCGAGAGTTGAAAGTCGCCACCGAGAGTTTGAACCGATTTTTGGCAGTGCGAGAGACGCTACAAATTGAAGCCGCACAAAAAACATTGCCGTGGCAGCTTATTGCTGAACCTCAACAACCTCAAGCACCAATCTCACCCAACATACCCCACGGTATAGCATTAGGGGCTGTGGCTGGACTACTGGCAGGTGCTGGGGCAGGGTTTTTAGCGGAAAAATTGGATAAGGTGTTTCACTCAGCCGAGGAGGTGAAGGAAAAGACAGGGTTAGCGGTTTTGGGTACGATTCCTTTTCATAAGCCGCTGAAAAAACCGAGTAAATCGGCAAAAACAGCCGGAAAACTGGAAACTCCGCTATTGGCATCTCCTATCAGTCAATCCACTTATCGCTATCATGCTTCTCCATTTTTAGAGGCGTTTCGTTCGCTTCAGACGAATCTTCAGTTTATTAGTCCCGATCAACCGATTCGTTCAGTGGTAATCAGTTCGGCGGTTCCGGCTGATGGCAAATCCACTATAGCGACATTCATGGCACAAGCTGCTGCTGCGATGGGACAACGGGTATTATTGGTGGATGCCGATTTGCGGCGTCCGCAACTCCATGTGAGGACGGATTTACCCAATGTGTGGGGATTGAGTCATGTTATTTCCAGTGACATTAATGTGAAAGATGTAATTCAGCCATCACCATTGGAGGAGAATTTGTTTGTGTTAACTGCTGGGCAAATTCCACCTGATCCGACTCGATTACTCTGTTCTCAAAAGATGCAGCATTTAGTTGAGTCGTTTGAAGAAATGTTTGATTTAGTTATTTTTGATACACCACCGATGTTAGGTTTAGCTGATGCGCGGTTATTGGCGGCGCATACCGATGGAATTGTTATGGTGGTGGGATTAGGAAGAACAGATCGAACGGTATTGATGCAGGTGTTATCTGGATTGAAAACCTCTCATGCCAGAGTGTTGGGAGTGGTGGCGAATGGGGTTAAGAATTACACCACGAGTTCTTATGATTATTATCATCGCTATTATGCGAAGATGCCCCAGGAAACGACGGTGTAGAATAGGTGAGGATCGTCATTTGTCATTTGCTATATGTCATTTGTAAGGTGAAATATTTTTTAGTCTACAGGGGAAACAAGAGAAATTGTAGGGGCGGGTTTAGCCACTCAGTCAGATGATCTAACCATTAGCCTCTCAACAAAACCCGCCCTTTCCCAGTGTGGCTTTTATGGGCGTAGTTATCGCTCCGATAAAATTCGTAATCCTTCTGGATTTAATAATCGAATCCTCGACCCATGAATCGAAATTAATCCTTCCTGACTCAACTTGGCAAATACCCGTGATAAAGTTTCAGGAATCGTTCCTAATAAAGAGGCTAACTGAGTCTTGGTAATATCTAATTCTATGTGATTGGGATGCTCAGACCGTGCGTTTAAATAGAGTAAATAAGCTGCCAACCGTCCGGGTACTTCCTTTAACGATAAATCTTCAATCAATCGGGCAAAACGCCGCAAATGCCGCGCAAAAACGGCTAACATATTAATCGCTATCTTTGGCTGTTTTTCTAACAATTCTAAGAAAGCATCGCGCCCAAAAAATAGCAATTCGGTTTTCTCTAATGCTGTAGCCGATGCGGGAAAGCATTCGCCATCAAAAGCGGGGACTTCGGCAAAATGTTCTCCCACCCCAAAAAATTCTAATATTTGTTCTTTCCCTTCCGCTGATAACTTAAATACTTTGACTCGACCGGATTTCACGACAAAGAATCCGCTACCGTCGTCCCCTTCAACAAAAATTACCTCACCTTTATGATAGGATTTAGCGATCGCAATGGTCGCGATCGCGTCTAACTGCTCATCCGGTAAACCTCGCCAGAGTTGCGTATTGGCGAGAAAGTCACGCTGTTGAGAGGGTTGACTCACGGTGCAAAATGTGTTATGTGGCTGAAAACGGTTTACTGATAACAGTAGCCCAGATTTGCCGAACTAACATAGCCGTCTATTGGTCTTTCAATCGGCACCCAACCATTGTTTCCCTCGTTGGCGATATAAACTGTCCGATTTTTTTCTAGGGTACCAATTACTTCGCCATTCGGTTGCGATCGCACTGATGTATTCGGCGAAACCACCTGACGGCAGTTGCTACCCGGTACAGTGGAAACTCCCTCACTTGCTGGGGTAGTCGGCATGGTTTGAGATGGGGGAACCGCACCCGTACAATAATCTAGATATCTTGCCGCAACATAGCCATCCATCGGGGCGTCAATCTCTACCCATCCATCCTCCGGTTCCCCGATAATATTAACAGTTTGTGCATCTTCCAAAGTTCCAACAACCCGTCCATTCGGCTGTTGTCGGATATTCAGCATGGTATTAACATCAACCTCTCGGCAATCGTTCATTTGAGCAATCTGATAGTCATCAGAACCCTGTACAGATGGCGGTTGATTCGCACTAGCAACTTTTGGAAAAATGGTCAGTGCCAATGAATAGATGGTTGTGAATCCTAGGAGTTGCCACGTTTTTTTCGGATAGTTCATTAGATCTACTTTATCCTTTAATACTTCTATATACCCCCTAATTTTCTATAAACTTGAAGTAATCTCATCTATCTAAAGTAGAATATAGTGATGAATTATCCGGTTGATCTTGACGAGTTCAAGCAACAAGTTGCAGAAATCGAAGCGTTAGTCACAGATAATGGCATTTGGAACGATATCACAACGTTTTTTGTATTCGGTCTTAAGAATTCATTCAAGGGAACAGCAACAGGAAATATGATGGATTAGCCTCGTAGGGGCGCAAGGCTTGCGCCCAGAAATTTCGCCCGGTTTGCGCCCAGTTATGAAGCTGTGGCGGAAATTTGTCCAATAATATCAGCCAAGCGATCGCGTACCTGAAGCATCGCATCCGCTATTTCTTCATCAAGGAGGCTAGGATTTTCCCGGAGTGTGAGAATCTGTTGTTTAAGCTGTTGCAGTTGTTCCAACTGCTCTTGTTCCATATCCTCACTCTGAATCGCGGCTTCGAGTTGAGAGAATTGCTCGTCATTTTGCATCAACGACTCAATCTGTTCTCGTTGGGCAAGCAGTTGCGCGATCGCATTGTAGTACGCTTGAATCACCCGCACCCGCGCATAAGACTGATTGGCTTCTTCTTGTTGTCCTAAAGCCGATAACACGCGAGAACGCCCATACCAAGGAATCACGTCATCTGGATGCATTTCAATGGCTTGATCACAAGCACTCAGAGAAGTCTCTCCTTGGAGTTCCAGACATTCCTTCACCAAAGCATTAAACGTATCAGTTCTAGGGGAAAGGGTTTCAGCCGCCGTCACGGGGGGCATATAGAGTCCCAGCACTAATACTACTGTAATAATTACCTGCCAGAGTCTTGAAAGGTTCATGGAGATTTCTTCTTTATGGATACATAACTGTTCTACCCTAACGAATGTTAACGTTGACCGAAAAAGTTTTCTTCCCCAGATCCCCCTGCTTCCCAGACGCGCCATGGCGCGTCTCTACTTCCCCCGCTCCCCCCGCTTCCCCCGCTCCCTCATCTTCCGTTCCCCCCAGTCGTTGACAAATTGTCAAAGTTTGAAACCCCGATACCCAGTATCCTTATTTTTAGAAGGCACAAATACGATAACGTTCAGGACTGATGCATTGTCAGGGAAACAACTACTACTTCCGGGGCTTGTGGAATTTACCCCAATATGGCTCCGACTCTCCTGCAATGGCGAAAGTCTCATCTTAACCACTCACAACGATTGAAACCATTGAAACCATGATTGAAAAAATTTTGCTTGCTGTTGCCGGTCGGGGATTATGTGAAGAAATGTTTAATATGTTGACCGAAATCCCGATCATGCAACAAGTATCGGTTACGGTTCTCCATGTAGTCACCCCCCAAGTTAGTGCTGACGCCATGTCAGCCAAACTAGAAGAGGGCGGCAAGATTTTGGCAGATGCCGTTAAGTCTCTCAAAATCGATCCCAACAAAATCACACCCCGACTCAAACAGGGAGATCCCAAAGACGTAGTGCTGCAAGTAGCTCAGGAAGAGCAATCTGACCTGATCATTATGGGTTCCAGAGGACTCAAACGGTTGGAATCCATCTTGGAAAACTCGGTTAGCCAATATGTTTTCCAATTGTCCTCTCGTCCCATGTTATTGGTGAAAGACGAGATCTACGTCAAACGGATCAACCGAGTCATGGTGTCAATGAATAAATCCGAGAGTGCCAAGCAAAGCTTGGATTTGGCACTGTCTCTGATTCGGGACGTCAAAGGCGGTCAACTGTATTTGGTTCACGTCAACCCTGACCAAAAAACACCATCGGGTGAACTGATAACCACGCCTGAAACCGATCCCGTTTTGGCATCGGCGGCGGCGGAAGCGAAAAAACAAGGCGTTGCCTATAAATGTATAAATAGTAAGGGTCAGGCGGGACGAGAGATTTGTCGCTTGGCAGATGAAATGAATGTGGACTTATTGGTTTTGGGTTCTCCGGAACGCCGTCCCACCATTGCTAAGTCTCTCCCTGATTTAGACCGATTGCTGGGGACTTCCCTGTCTGACTATGTGCGGGTGTATGCGAATTGTCCCGTGTTATTAACCCGTACACCGGATTAACCAGTTTTGTTCCTGTAGGGGAACAGATGCCAGATCCCCGACGTCTTGAAGAAGTCGGGGATCTCATGGGCGGAGGGTAGACAGCCAAGGCTAAGAATTTTTATTACTTTCTCGGCTAGCTGTCTGGATATACAGAATCAACAAAAAAACTGTGGGAACCAGCACAAACAGAAGACTGGCAACGAACCCTAACTCATTAACTTGCATTGAACTAGTGCCTCTACAATTGGTTTTGAACCGCTCTTCTTAGAATATCATTGGCTTCTGCCAATAGTGCAGGTTGACTGCAAATATTGATCAGCAACATTACTTCCCCTGCTCTCAGATGCGCCATGGCACGTCTCTGTATTGCTTACCCTGTTTTCCATGCTCCCCGCACCTTCAGGGCTTAGTTTTCACGCTGACTGGTCCATTGACCAAGGCTTGGCAGGCTAATCGATAACTCTCCGGTTTTTTCTTCAGTTTACGCTGTTCTACCTCAGTTCGAGGTGAGAGATTTTCCATCCCTTCGACAACCTCGACAATGCAGGTGCCACATTGACCATAGCCTCCACAGTTCATCAACTTCCCTTTGAAGGTATACAGGTCAATCTTGTTTTGCAGGGCTTTCTCCCGTAAGTTTGCCCCATCTGCTGCAATGATTTCCTGGTCTTCCTTGACAAATTTGATATTAGCCATCTAGTTTTCCGCTACGTCACTCCTGATATATCCTAGAAGAATTTGCACTCAGGATACTTAATCCTCTGATTCACATCGACTTGACCTTCTTCTAGGCTAGCGAATTATAAAGACAGTCGTGGGGTCTCTGACTTTTCACGGCATATCGTTTTGATTGTGTAGGGGCGGGTTTTACCGATAACGCTTCGGTTCAAACCACTAACCTAACTAAACCCGCCCTGACTTGCGCCGATTTTGATCCCAAATCCGCGTTTGAAATTAAAGGCTGCTGAATAAGTCTTGCGGTGGGGTAGGCAACAGGCAACAGTAAAGATTTGAGGCTTGTTAACATTTCTTAGTACAGCATACAGATTTTATATCTAGGTACTTATCCCAGCTAATCCGATAAGTTGAGTTGAGGAACGAAACCCGAGCTAAAACGTTGATAAGCAGTCTCCCAATCGCCAATGTTATCGATGGTTCAAGGCGGCGTTGTAAACTTTCTCGTTTGCTTTCACCGACTCCATTAAGTCTACAACCGGATTAGGATAATCGACGCCAAGTCTCACCCCAAACTGTTTTTGCTCGGCTGAGGTTAATGTCCAAGGTTGGTGTACTTTAGCGGCGGGTAAGGAATTGAGTTCGGGTAGCCAATGTTTGACATAGTAACCTTGAGGGTCATAATCTTTCGACTGTTTTTGAATATTGAAATAGCGAAATCCACGGGCATCATTCCCGACTCCGGCTGTATAATTCCAGTTGCCCCAATTGCTACAAACATCGTAGTCAATGAGTAGGGATTCAAACCACTCCGCGCCGATTTGCCAGTTGATTCCGAGGTTTTTGGTAAGAAAACTGGCAACATTTTGTCGTCCCCGATTGGACATAAATCCAGTGGCGGCAAGTTCCCGCATATTGGCGTCAATTAAGGGAAAGCCTGTCTTTCCTTGCTGCCAAAGGGTAAAGCGATCCCAGTCTTCTTTCCAGGGAATCGGGATACCTTGTAACCCCGATGGGCGAAAAATTCGGTTTCCATGTTTGGCACAAATAAACCGGAAAAAGTCTCGCCAAATTAATTCAAACACTAACCAGTAGGTTGAATCATTTTTGATTCGTTCCTGTTCGTATTGCTGCACCTGTTCATAAATAAAACGTGGCGATAAACATCCCAATGCGAGCCAGGGCGAAAATTTAGAGGAGTAATCTGACCCTAACATCCCATTGCGGGTTTGTTTGTAAACTTTAAGACAGTCTTTTTTCCAGAAATAGTCATTGAGTCTGGCTAATCCGGCGGTTTCTCCCCCTTGGAATGGTAATACCGCCCGTTGGTCAACGATAGGGGATTCTAGTCCAAAATCGGCGAGTTGCGGCAATTCACCAACTTCTACAGCAGGGAGGGTGGGTAAACGGTTGGGAGGGGAAAAGGTGGGATAAATGGTGGATTTTTTCTCGACTTGTTTACGGAAGTTGGTAAAAAGTTCGGGAATTTTTGAGAGACTAAAGGGTAAATCGTCGGGATGGTAGAGGGTACTTCCCCAGAAGGTTTGTACGGTTATACCAATTTCAGATAAGGCGTTTTTGAGTGCAGATTCTACCGCCACTTCTTCAGAGGTAACTTCCTGGTGAAAGTAAACCGT
Organism: Coleofasciculus sp. A1-SPW-01; assembly: GCF_040217205.1. Lineage (NCBI taxonomy): Bacteria > Bacillati > Cyanobacteriota > Cyanophyceae > Coleofasciculales > Coleofasciculaceae > Coleofasciculus > Coleofasciculus sp. A1-SPW-01. The sequence goes on from NZ_JAVJNP010000037.1 coordinate 27,094, forward strand.
CGTGATATCAAGTTCTTTTGCCAATGTGGGAATGACGTTCTCCGGTAAACCCCGACGCACTAGCAAATTGCTTCCACGCGATCGCACATTCTCTCGCAAATCGGCTACACTTTCCAGTAGGAATTTAGCGCGAAATGCCCCAGTTTTAGGGAATCCAAAGGATGTAGTATGAAAAAGGCGATCGTCAAAGCAGTAGCAGGGAATCACCTGCGCCTTTGTCTGTAGCGCCTGGTGTAGGGGTTCGTGATCATGAAGGCGTAAGTCATTGCGATACCAGAGGAGAATTCGTTGTTCATTCACAGAGTAACCTCCTTTTTGCTATGGCGATTAAAATCGCAGCTACACAAACTAAGTCCGCCTACGCGGACTAAACTATAAGAGAAATGGTATAAGAATAAGTCAATAATCTTTTATCGCCAGCCTAGATTCCCTACAATTTCACTCAAGTTTATCCAGCATCCAACTCGGACCAATATCCCTTAACTGATAACCACGAGGATAACTTTTCAACTGACTGTCTGTAAAGAAATCTGACCTTCTTCTCGGCACAAGCCAACGCTGCAAGTATCCCCGCAACTTGAGACTATTTTCTACACCGCTTACTATAAGAGTCGAAGGCTTGGTAAAACCAAACGCCGCCAGCGTTCGCTCATCGAACAAGCTATAAATAGCAGGTTTCAGCAGAGGATGACTCAAAGCCGGAAACCAGCTATCGCTTCTGCACCCCGTTCACTTTCGTAACCCCATTGGAGAATCTCGGCAATCAGTAAACCTGTATCATCGTAGCGCTTTTGGGTGTGGTGATGAAATTCTCCGGTGCGAGTCAGCAGTCGAGAAATACTGGGAACACAGAACGTTTTCACCATAGCTAATTCCAACGCACGGGTGATATCCCACGGAAATTCGTAGCCAGCGACAAGGCGACCAATTAAACTATGGTCAGTAATGGGGTTGAGTTGTTGAATCTGCTGAAGACGTTGGTTGCGATTCCAAATATTCATAACCCCTCATCGCCCCCATTCAAAAATAGCCGCCCCCCAGGTTAATCCCGCACCAAAACCGGAACTAGCAATAATATCACCGGGCTGAATTTTTCCCGATCGCACCGCTTCATCTAAAATTAAGGGAATCGACGCCGCCGATGTATTCCCATACTGACTCAAATTACTCAACACCTTATGGCTGGGAATCTTCAACCGTCGAGCCACTGCATCCAGAATCCGTTGATTGGCTTGGTGCAAGAGCAGCCAGTCTACATCCTCTGCAGTCAAATTTGCCTGAAATAGTGCCTTCTCAATCACTTCTGGCACCTTCTGCACGGCAAATCGATAGACTTCTTTACCGTTCATGGTAATGGCGGCAAAATTTCCTTGACCGACTTCGATATCCTTGACAAGTTGCTGGGTTTGTGGTTTATAAGCCAACTGTAAGCATTTATTCTGAGTGCCATCACTGCGAATTTGAAATCCCAACAAGCGATCGCGTGAATCTGCCTGTAACATCACCGCCCCTGCACCATCCCCAAATAAAACACAGGTACCGCGATCGGACCAATCCAGCCAGCGCGACAACATATCAGCACCAATTAATAGAATATTCTGATAAACTCCAGTCCGGATAAATTGGGCAGCCGTTACTAAACCAAACACAAAACCCGAACAAGCCGCCGTGAGGTCAAACGCCACGGCATTAGATGCGCCGAGTAACGCCTGAATTTGACTCGCCGTACCAAACAGATCATCCGGTGTAGACGTTGCCAGGATAATTAGCTGTAACGCTTCAGGTTCAACTCCCGCCATTGCCATCGCCCGTTTTGCCGCTTCAGCCGCTAACCCACTCAAACTGGCTTGAGCATCCGCTAGACACCGTTGACGAATTCCTGTGCGGGTAGTAATCCACTCATCCGATGTCTCAACTATCTGGCTGAGTTGATGGTTATCCAAAACACCATCGGGTGTCGCCGAACCACTCCCGGTAATCGCAATTCCTGTGCCTAGTTGATTCAAAATGATTCTCCATCAAAGAAACCGCCAATCCACTCTCCACCCCGCTATCACCTCTGCTGGCATTCTAGTCGCGATCGCACCACGCTAACCTGTTGTATCCTCCGAAGGCTTTACCTCGGATGGCTGATTGATCCCATCTAATTGTTTCGCCGCTTCTAAAAACCTAGACAAACCTACCCATAAGTAATTCTGTCTTGGTATAAGTCCACGGTGTAACTTTTGGTCGATAACCGTTAACGCTTACGCTTGGCTGATACCCGGCATTGTTGCTCGATATCAGCCTTAACCAACGGCTCCCAGTTAGAGACGCAGTAGTAATCGTGTCTACGATTGACTACAGGGCATCGACCAATAAAATTATTAAATTGATATAGAGCGCTCCATACGTGCTTTCTCGGATTCACTCCGAGATAGGCGGACACAGAGCGCGGCAATCTCTCACTCAAATTCATGCCTCTTCTGGCAATTGCTAGGGCAGCCGCCACATCAGATGATAGTCCATACATCCGACTATATTTAACCAATCCAATCAAACTCGTGTAAGCTGGATTGCACAAAGAAAGAGCTATTCCTCGGTTGGATAAAATCGATGACAAATTGTGATAAAAACGACTGTATGCCCAGGCAGAAAGCATTCTAGCATATTTTTTTGTTCGCTCTCTTAATTGAGCTTTCTTGGTGGAAAAATCCAAGCTTTCGCACAGAACTGGGCAGGCAAAATTCCTGGCTAAAGCTGCCAATTTCAAACAAACATCGACAATTTGAGCATCTTGTTTACCTTTGGGTAAACCCGTCTGAAAAGGAAGAGTTCCCTGAGCTTTTAAATTTCCTTGACCATCAACATAAGCCCAACCGATAGAACTAGGATTTAGATCGATACCCAGGGCACCATACTGAATCTCTCTACTAACCTTCTCCACCGCGGCGGGCGTGAATTGAACAGCGACAACCCATCGATTATCCTTTCTATAGAAGTGCCATGTTTTCGCACCACTATTGGGTAATCTATTAAT